>JAQXLM010000075.1 GCA_029012125.1 Eubacteriaceae bacterium
ACAGTTCACGAAATGGCTAAGGACGAAGCAAGACACGGTGCTGCTTTCGAAGGTCTTCTGAAGAGATATTTCGGCTAAAAAAACACGTTTTATGACGTTCTCGCGAGGGAACGACTCAGACTGTAGACAAAAAGCTCTGACCTCAAGCAAGAGGTTCAGGGCTTTTTCTATGTCCGAATGCATATTCTCTCGATCAACCGTTTTCCGAAGACCATATTCATTGTACGTGCCGCATTTTTGAAATATTTATCCGAAAACGGCATGTTTTGCCGCAAAATCCAAGTTAAAACATCAAATGCGCCACCTTCCGGATTCCTAGATATTATCTTGCGAATTCCCCAAATCAGAACCGGAATTGCTTACGATATAACACGGCGCAAGCTTCACGGTTTTAATGAAGTTGCGGCATGTTTACATTTTTTACCTGTAAAACAATGGAATTCTATTGCTGTGCCGGAAGACTTCGGAGTAATCCCCGGTTGTCACAGAATCAATCCCGGCAGCAACGTGGCGCAACTCGGCTTTTTCCAACATGAATGCGGCAAAATGTGGCGCAACTCAGCTGTTTCCAACATGAATGCGGCGTTACGTGGCGCATTTCAGCTTTTTCCCATATGAATACGGCACTATGTGCATTCCTCACTGTTTTGCTGTCATTGCCGTGATTGTGCCGCAAGCTCTTTAGAGCAACAGTCAAGTCTAAATTTGTGTGTAAATTCCTTTAGGTGATTTTATATCAAGCAGCTAGCATTTGTCTTTGCTCCATTGCAATTAGTCGTAGCTTATCTGAGTTACGTATGATTTCCTCATAGGTTGGCTGATAGAATATTCTGCGTGCACGTTCTTTTAAAACATCATTTCGCTCAAGAATCACCGAACCCATAAGTCTCAGGAGTGATTCACTGTTAGGAAAAATTCCGATAACATTAGATCTGCGCTTTAGTTCCCGATTCAAGCGCTCGATATGATTTGATGTTCTCAATGCTTTTCGAGTATTCTCTGAGAAGATCATTACAGTCATCGCACTCTCAAATCCGTTTTCCAGGCATTCCATTGCTTTCTCAGCGATGCCTCTGTAATCTTGCAAAATCTCATCGCGACGATTTCTGGCCTGTTCTAGTGTATCACTGGAAAACATCTCTCGCAGTTCAGTTCGAAGTCCTTCCTGATATTTCTTTGGGACTTTATCAATGATATTTCTAGTGAAATGCACTTGGCAGCGTTGCCATGGAACCTCTGGGAATATCTGAGAGATTGCGTATTGAATTCCTTCATGTGCATCGGATGTAATCATTTTTACACCAGATAAACCTCGATTTTTCAGTGTTAAGAAGAAGTCTTTCCATGATTCCTTGCTTTCTTTTGGATATACTCCGAAACCAATGACCTCACGAATTCCCATTCGATTCACTGCATAAGCCACCATCAGTGCTTTTGAAATAATTTTGCGTTCTTCCCGAACTTTGAAATATGTAGCATCTACTGTAAGAAATGGATACTCACCGGTAATCGGACTTGCCAGAAACTCATTAACGCTTTTATCCAGTTCTTTGCAAATGTTTGAAACAGTGCTTTTTGAAAAGCTAGTGCCACAAAGAGTTTCGACTACTTTGCCTACCTTAGCGGTGGAAACGCCATTCACAACCATTTCCATCATGGATGCTATTAATGCCGCCTCAGAACGAGTATATTCATCGAAGATCAATGTTTCAAAAGAACTGTTGCGGTGACGTGGAACCTTTAATGTAATAGTACCGATACGCGTATTCAGGTTGCGTTCACGGAAACCGTTTCTGGAATCCATTCGTTCCTCTGTTCGCTCATATGGCTTTGCATTAAGCTGCTCGGTAGATTCAGCCTTCATAAAAGAATTCAGCGACTCCTGAAGAAGTTTTTTGAATGCACCTTCACGATCGTTTGACATTAACTGTAGAATTTCATCCTGATTTAGTGTAATATTAATCTGAGCCATGGTTCGTCCTCCTCTAGGTTTATGGTTTTGTCGTTATTATCATTATACCTAAAGGACGAGCCTATGGCTTATTTAATTTACACACATTATATCAACATTACCTTAGCAACAGTCAAAAACAATCTTAGAGCGTGGCCTCGCCACGCTCTAAGATATTCCATTTATTCAAAATATCGTAATTTATCTTCCGTTCAGTTCTTCGGCTGCATTGATAAGCACTTCGATTGCTGCAGGAATTGAGTCCTCGTCCAGGTCAAATTCCGCATTATGCAGAGTCATGGTTGTATCACATCCGATTCCGATGTATGTAGCTATTCCACCGTGTTCCTGAACCTTATTCATCATAACGGAAGCGTCATCAGTTCCTCCCACACTGCCCTCGAAGTAAATCTTCTTGTTGAACCATTCAACCTTCTCCGCAGCTCTCTGTACCACTTCCATGATGGCGTCATCACTTGCCCCTGCAGGTACTTCGCCGAAGTCAACATACGTATACTCAAGGTCGTGAGCTTTTGCAGCTCCGTCCAGAATATCGAATACACGCTTTCTTGCATACTGGGAAACCTCCTGAGTGGAGCCTCTGTATTCAACACTCATGAATGCACTGCCGGCAATAGTGTTTACCGCCTCACCACCGCTTAAGATGCCTACATTTACTCTGCACATTCCTGCCTCGTGAGGTGCAATGGCATGCAGATTAAGTGCCGCTGTACAAGCTGCAAGAAGTGCATTTTTTCCTTCCTGAGATGCTCCGCAAGGATGCGCTTCCTTACCGTGGAAGGTGATATCAAGCTGGTTATCACTTAAGAAGTCCTTGCATCCGCAGCAGATTGTATTTGATGGAAGCGGGTATCCGTCTCCTGTCAAAGCCATATGAACTGACAGGAAGTTATCTACATCATCCAGATGACCTTTATCTACGATTGCCTGTGCTCCGTGATATCTTTCTTCAGCAGGCTGGAAAATCACTCTGAACTTACCCTTCAACTGATCTTTCTTTTCCATCAGTTTCGCTGCAACTCCAAGACCGATTGCCGCATGAGCATCGTGACCGCAGGCATGTACACAATTATCATTGCATGAAATATATCCCTCGTCATAAGGTCTGAAGCCTTCCTTCTTCGGTTCCTGATAAGGCAGACAGTCAATGTCAAAGCGAAATGCTGTAGTAGGTCCGGGAATGCCGGTATCAAGCTCAACTATTACGCCCGGATATCCTTCAGTTCGTTCAACGTATTCTGCCATTGCACCCTGAGCAACTGCTCTTTCCTTTTCTGCCTTTTTCTCTTCATCGGTCAGCATTTCGAAGGTAACAGATTCTTCGTTAATAACTGCTGTTCCCATTAGAGCCTTATAGCCCATTTCTTCCAGAATTTCAGCTATTCTTGCACTTGTTCTGAACTCTCTCCAACCGATTTCAGGATAATGATGAAACTCTCTTCTGTACTCTACAAACTTGTTCATACTCACACCTCTAAATATTTCTTATTGCGTCTATTAATTCTTCTGCAGCATTGATTTGATTAATCCTACCCCTGAGTGCTGCACTTCCGGGTAATCCTTTGATATACCAACCCACATGCTTTCTCATTTCTCTTACTGCGGCATATTCACCCTTCAGTTCCTGCATAAGCTGAAAGTGGTATATCATCATTTCTTTCTTTTCTTCTACTGTAGGCGACTTTGGAATCTCCTCCCCTCTCCATACTGCGTTCAGCTCCCTGAAGATCCACGGATTGCCCAGGGCACCTCGTCCGATCATAACAAAATCACATCCGGTCTGTTCCATCATCTTCATGGCCGACTCACCGTCCGTTACATCTCCGTTACCTATTACAGGTATTGAAACTGCATCCTTAACAGCTTTGATATATGACCAGTCCGCGTGACCGGAATAGTATTGCTCTCTTGTTCGTCCATGAACGGCAACAGCCGATGCACCCCCGGCCTCTATTGCCTTAGCCACCTCCACGGCATTAATGGATTTTTCGTCAAAGCCTATTCGGATCTTTGCGGTTACCGGCTTGGAAGTATTGGAAACCATAGCCGAAATCAGGTCATAAACCAGATCCACACGCTTTAGCAGGGCAGGGCCTTCTCCGTTTTTCACTACCTTTGGAACCGGGCATCCCATATTGATGTCTAAAATGTCATTTTTCCGGCAGTCCAAAGTTTTAGCTGTGAAGGCCAGTATTTCAGGCTCGCTTCCGAATACCTGAAAGGCAACCGGTTTCTCACAGTCCTCCATAATGAGCAGCTGCTCTGTCTTCTTGTCGCCATAATAGAGTGCCTTGCCACTGACCATTTCCGAGTAAACTAAAGCCGCTCCCATTTTTTTGGCCAGCCTTCGAGTGGGAGCGTCTGTTATTCCTGCAAGGGGAGCCAGGAGAAAGGGGTTTTCTAATCTTAAATTGCCTATCTTCAGCTCTCTCTCCATGTGTTTGATTCCTTTACTTATTCGTAGCTTTGGAAACCTTCTTGTTCTTTTCGTAAATCAGTTCCAGTCCCTCCAGAGTCAACAGCTTGTCCACATAGTCTATGCAGTCAACACCGCTGTCTATCAAAGTGGATAGACCCCCTGTAGCTACAACCGTTACAGGTTTTTCTGACTTAGTAATCTCCTGAAGTTCCTTCTTCATTTTCTTAACTATGTAGTCAACTATACCCATGTGCCCGTATACCAGTCCGGACTGCATGCTCTGGACTGTGTTTTTACAGATTGTCAGACCCGGTTCCTCCAGATCTACTCTAGGTAGCTGGGAAGTCTTTTCAAATAAGGCCTCTGAGGAAATTTTGATGCCTGGCGCAATGGTACCGCCCAGGTATTCTCCCGCCTCTGTTACAGCACAGAATGTTGTTGCAGTTCCGAAATCTATGATGATAAGAGGTCCGCCGTATTTGTGCAATGCGGCAACTGCATTTACTATTCTGTCTGCACCAACCTGTTTAGGGTTATCATACTTGACTATCAGGCCTGTTTTGATGCCTGATTCTACCGTGATAGCTCTCTTGTTAAAATATTTTGTGGACAGATGCTGTAGGGTAAACAGCATTGAAGGTACTACTGATGAGATGATAACATCTTCTACATCAGCAGTATCCAGTCCCTCATACTGAAAGAGCTGATTTACAATCATGCCGTATTCGTCTGCACTTTTACGACTGTTGGTTTCAATTCTCCAGTTGGTAATTAACTCTCCGTCTTTGAAAACTCCAAGTACGATGTTTGTGTTACCAACGTCAAAAGCTAATAACATATTCTGTTCTCCATTCAAATTATTTAACTACTCTGTCCAGTCGCTTCAGGGCAAGGGCCATTGTCAATCCCGGTATTACTCTGTTTCCGGTAATCTCAGCGCCCAAAACATCATTTATCTTTTTCAGTCGATACTGAACTGTGTTCGTATGGATACCCATAAACTCTGAAGTTTTTCCGCTGTTCATGCCTGCATCAAGGACAAAGGTTTCAAGGGTCTCAAGAAGCTGTTTTGCTTTGTTCTCACCCATTTCCTTGTTGAAAGGCTCCAGAAGATCCATATATGTTTTCTTCATATATCCGCCCTGAACCTGCAGGTTTATGCAGTTAGATACAAGAGCCAGTTCGTACTTGGTAAACACTCTCTTGTATGGGAATACGCTTTCCACAAATGACCATGTTTCCCTGATCAGTCTGAAGGCATCTCCGGCACCTTCTATTCCATTCACTCCTGTAGCATGGAATATTCTCACACCCTTCTGTCCCGCTTTCAGCTTTTCAAACAGCTGGATGCATTTGGTCTTTTCGGAGACTTCTTCATCTGAAACCTTGGTCTTTTCCTTACGAAGTACGATGCCGAAGGTCTCTTCCCCTTCATTTATTCTGATAATCTCCAGTTTTTCATTTTTTTCAAACTCATTTATTACATCGTTGCCGTAGTTTGTATCTATTCCCTTGGCATAAAATACGCCCAGAATTCCGTCAGCATTAAGGCCGATATCATCCTTTAATGAGTAGGCAAGAGATTTGTTGTTTCTGGTTAAAGCCTTGATAAATTCAGCCTTTGCATCCCTCTCAGGTGAATACTTCCACATTCCGATTGCCAGCTCTATGATTTCCGCCAGCTTAGTCATCTCGCTCAGTGAATAGTTATCATCGTTATCAACCAGCAGCAGGAAGCACTTTTCCTTATTTATTGTAATCGTGCCCCAGTAAGTGATTACGCCGTCTACATCCACAAAGGTATATGCCGGTGCTTTCTCAACCTCGCTGGCTTTACCTGATCTGATGGCATCGGCAATTGTTACCACCTGTCTGGTTTCTACTGTGAAAATAGGGTTAAAGTCCTTGGATAGCAGCACAAGCTGGAACTCATTGCTTATTGCAGCCTTTCTTATTGCTGCTTCGAAATTCTTATACTTTTCGAAGTTAAGCAGATGATAGATAGTGTTGTTAATAAGACCGTTCTTGAAGGTATCTCCATATAAAAGCTTATCCATTATCTGTTCAATGGCATCTGAATACTCAACCTTACTGTCTGCAGGAATGAAAATCAGTGGCAAACCTGCCTGAGTTGCCGCTTCAGATACTTCGCCCTTAAACAGCGGTGATTTCTTCTCCACATGGAAAACTACCAGTCCGCTGGCACCTTCACGTGCCAGTCCCTCAACAATTTTGCACTGTTTCTTGGGATCTGCGCCAATTCCGTAAAATGAAGTCAAAACCAGCTGTTCTTTGGCAGCACTCTGTTTCAATGCCGTCTCAACATCCGTTGCATCAAGAACCGAAACGGATCTCACTCTGTTATTGATATTTCTTTTTCCTCCTGCCACTATGCTTTGGCTGAAGGCTTCAAGGTTCAAACAGTCATTTACAGTTATTTTCATATGAATTCCCCTATTCTGCGTCCTCTTCCTCTTTTTCTAAGTCTTCCTCCCGGATTTCTTCTTCAGCATCATCCGGTTCTATAATCTCATCTTCCGGAGTTTCCTGCTCAGAAGTCTTCACCTCTGCAGGGTTTTCCTCCATGTAATTCTCGTCATATTTTGCAAGCTCTTCAGCTTCTCGTGCTTCCTCCTCACGGCGAAGCTTTTCTGATTCTGCAGCTTCTGCTTCATCAACCTTTCTGGAAGCTTCCTGCTTAGCCTTTACCGAGGCAACCAGCGCATCTGCATCCATTTCGCCCGTATACAGAGCTTCGAACTGCTTTCCGTCAATAGTCTCAACCTGAAGAAGTGCACTTGCAAGGTTTTCAAGGACATCGTCGTGTTCCTTAAGAATTTTGGTAGCTAAATCATAAGCCTCTCCCACAATTCTTCTGATTTCCTCATCAATCTGCTGAGCAGTAGCTTCAGAGTAATTGCTGCGTGTCTGGAAGTCATTGCCTAAGAATACCTCGCCGTCTCCTCCGTAGTTTACATTACCCAGCTTGTCAGAGAAACCGTATACGGTAACCATTTCTCTTGCAACATTTGTTGCCTGTTTGATATCACCGGAAGCACCCACAGAGATGTCGTCCAGCTTCAGGCTTTCTGCCACTCTTCCTCCCATGCAGGATACGATGTAGTTAAACATAGCCTGTTTTGTTTCAAACAGCTTATCATCCTCAGGAAGATACATTGTATATCCACCGGCTCTTCCTCTAGGAATAATAGTAACTTCATGAACTTCAAGGTGTTTAGGAAGTGATCTTGCAACAATTGCATGACCTGCTTCGTGATATGCGGTAAGCTTCTTATCCTCTTCAGAAACCGTTTTGGATTTCTTGGCAGGACCCATCTCAACTTTTCTGATAGCTTCCTCGATTTCTTCCATTCGGATAAATCTGCCGTTTCTTCTTGCAGTTATCAAAGCTGCCTCATTCAGAATGTTCTCGATGTCTGCAGGAGTAGATCCCATAGTACGTCTTGCCAGAATTTCCGGTGTTACATCGTCTGCAAGAGGCTTGTTCTTAGAGTGAACCTTTATGATTTCTTCTCTTCCCTTTACATCAGGCAGACCGATTACAATCTGTCTGTCAAAACGTCCCGGTCTCAAAAGAGCAGGGTCTAATACGTCAGGTCTGTTTGTCGCAGCCATGATAATGATACCGGAGTTTTCTCCGAAACCGTCCATTTCTACCAGCAGCTGGTTAAGAGTCTGCTCTCTTTCATCATTACCGCCGCCAAGACCTGCACCTCTTTTACGACCAACTGCGTCAATTTCGTCGATAAATACGATACAAGGTGAGTTTTTCTTTGCCTGGTCAAACAGGTCTCTTACTCTGGAGGCACCTACTCCGACAAACATTTCAACGAAGTCGGAACCACTTATTGTGAAGAACGGTACTCCCGCTTCACCGGCAGTTGCCTTGGACACGTATGTCTTACCTGTTCCCGGAGGACCTACCAGAAGTACTCCCTTTGGAACCCTTGCTCCAAGTCCCGTATATTTTCTGGAATCTTTCAGGAAGTCTACGATTTCCTGCAGTTCTTCCTTTTCCTCATCTAGACCGGCAACATCCGCAAAGGTAATCTTCTTGCCTTCGCCCTTATACATTCTCGCCTTACTCTTACCGAATGAGAAAGCCTTGCCGTTGCCACCCTGATTCATCATGATGTAGAACAGGAAGCCTAATGCAAGAACCATTACCAGTGTCGGAAGAATGTTCAGTATCAGTGAACCGGAGCTTGGTTTTGGCGTCTCCACGGCAATTTTGTTTTCCTTCATCTGAGGGAAAATATACTCCTCTTCCAGATAACTTATTTCAACAATACTGTTTGCATAAGTGTACACATATGTGTTCTCATCGATCTTTGCTGTGATCTTGTTTTCTTCAATTGTAATCTCTGAAACCTTCTCTTTTTCCAGGTAGTTTGTCATCGTTGAAAACTTTACCTGTTTGTAGCTGTTCTGGGCTCCTCCCCCATAAAAAGCCGCAGCCCCCAATACTACTGCAAAAATGATCAGGTACATAATGATATTTTTGGTTAGTTTTTTCAATTTCTTTCCCCTTCCATCTATTGCTGAATCTATTTAGTTTCTTCACTAAAACAGTCTTTAAATTTTATCATAATTCACAATTTTTTTCAATACAAATCACTTTTTTTGTGTCCGGTCCTAATTTATATTTTGGAGAAAAACGGCCTTTTCCTCTCCATGGCAATACCCACAACACCTCATGGCCGATTTTTACCAGTTCAACTTCATCGCGCTCATCCTTAGGTATTTTTCTGTCAACGTAATAATCCTGAATTTTCTTTCTCTTTGTTTCGCCGATAGGAAGATAATCTCCGGCCTCTCTTTTTCCCAGGTGAATTCGTCTGTCAAAGTCAGTTCCCAGAACCTCCGCCATCTTATCAAAGTCAAAAGCGGCAAAGCTTTCTCTGTCCGGCTCCTGAGAAAGACGGTTGAATTCTTCTATTGTCATTACCCTTATGCGAAGACCTGTATCCTCTTTTCTTTGACTCTCACTTCTGCGACATAGCTTCAGATCCTCATACACCCTTGTTGCATAGTAGCCTCTCGGAAGATCCGTTCTGGCTGATGGGCTTTCACTTAGCAGTATGCTTTCAACACTTTGAAAATTTGCAAATGAGACATCATCTCCAAGACCCAGCTCTTTCAAAGCCTCAGAGAGAATTCTTCTTCGAATTGCCCTATGGCAATCCTTAAGCACTTTTCCTGATAGGATAATATAGTCTTTTCCTTTTTCTCTGAGGGCTTCACGGTAGGCTTCGGCACCTTCTGCGGCCAGATAGTCTCCGTCTATAGCAGCAGTTTTCCCCATTCTAATAATTGTTTCCTTAATATTGGAATTATATTCTCTCTGTAAATATGGAATTAATTCCAGCCGGATTTTATTTCTCGTATATATGGCTTCCTGATTGGTGTGGTCCATGCATGGGTTAAGTTGGTTTTCCCGACAATAATCCATAACCTGGGCCTTTGTCACATCAAGAAGGGGCCTTATAATCAGGTAGCCCTTTTCATCCCTTCTCTTATAGCTGATGCCTGACAGTCCGTCGGTTCCTGTTCCTCTGAGTATTCTGAACAAAATTGTCTCAGCCTGATCATCGGCATTCTGTGCAACTGCAATGCGGATGTCATCTTTGCTCACTCCTCCTGTCTCAAGTTCCTCTGCCACTTGGGCAAAAGCCTTATATCTTACCATTCGTCCTGCTTCTTCTCCGGTCATTTTTTCCCTTGTCGCAATTGCGTTGCAGTCCACAACAAAGGTTCTGCATTCCAGCCCCATTTTTCTGCAAAGCTCCTCCACATAGGCCTGATCTCTCTCTGCGGCACCGGGTCTGAACTTATGGTTAATATGCACAGGGTGCAGTGTGAGTTTCATTTCTTCTGACAGTCGGTTTAAAACATGAAAAAGGCACACTGAATCAGGGCCTCCTGAAAGCCCTAAAACGATGTGCTGATTTTCACTTATTAAACCGTGTTTTCGGATGGTTTCAATTACTTTCTTCATGTCCCTATTATACCACCGCAACAAGAACTGTCAAATCATCCCTTTCCTTAATTCCGTATTTTTCAACGGCCTTGTTAATTATCAGTTCTGCAATCACATTAGGATCCCGAGAACCCATATTGGCCAGTCTTTCCGTCAGCCATCTACAGTCTATATCACTTCTGTCACAGTCGCAAACACCGTCGGATACCATAACCAGCACATCACCTGTCGACAGCTTCACATCCAGATATTCCAGCTTGATCGGAGTAGCCACGCCAATGGGAGGTGTGGATTTTTTCAGCATGGCTACCTGTTCTCCATGCTTTACGAAGGTTGTCGCCGCACCCATTTTGAATACCTGGGCCCGCCGGTTTTCTTTATTTATTATTGCCAGATCCAGGCTTGCAAACATCTGGCTGCTGCTTTCCAGCATGAGTATTTCATTGACGGTTTTCAGAGCCAGGTCTACGTCAAAACCGGCTTTTAGAAGCTTTGATAATGTAGAGACAACCATCTGGCTTGTAGGAGCCGCCTCTTCACCTTTTCCCATTCCGTCACTGATTATAAGTCCCTGTCTATTTCCGTCAAAGCTGAAACATAGGGAACTGTCTCCCGAAATCTGTCCCGATGAATACGTGGCACTTCCAACCTCTATAGACTTTGATGGGTGAGTTCTCCCCTTCACTTCACCTCTTCGTATCCAGTCCAGATATCGGTCCGTAGCTCTCGCCATTGCTTCAAACTGGTATGATATTATATGGCCTGAGGAACTGCCTTTTTCATAGATTTTTCCCAGACTTCGGAAGGTGTCCCTCTTCTTTCGCAGGTCACGCCTGAAATCCAGAGCACCGGCATCTGTCTTAGGCTCTGCGTCAGGGAAAAGGATTCCTTCTATTGCAATCCACATGGCCTTCAGTATTTCTGACGGAACTGCTATGAAAACAGCTGTACTCACAGCGATACTGTAGTCGAAGGTTCTGGTTGTAAGTACAATGCCTGCAAAAACAGTAATTGCCAGTACATGTTTTCTGTATTTTATCTCTGTTGCCGCCACCAGAAATCTGGCTACCACCAGTCCAAGGAACAGGCTGGTAAATACGGGCGAGCTTGTCCCTGTGGAGCAGAACCAGAACAGGTCGCAGATAGCTGCCAGTACCAGTGCTCCGCTTACCTCTCGGCAATAGGCGAAAACTACGATTATCAGAAACCAGAAAGCAAACACCACAGGTTTTATGCCCAAAGCCCCTATCATTGATATAATCAGAATTGCCAGAGAGAGTCTGATTCTTTCTCCGGACAAGCCGTCAACCTCCTTAGGCGCAAATATCAGCTGTGCCACCGTATTGAAAACCCTTATGTATATGGCAAGGGCAATTATCTCTTCAACGATTACGGTCCAGTCCGCTGTATCTGCAGCAGTGGTAGTGAGATAGCAGCCGCATCTGCATATGACAGTTATCGCTATAGCGATCAGGGTCCTTTGATTTACCGAAAGTCTCTGATTGTGAAAGAATAGAAAAAGCAATCCACAAAGGACAGCACTAACAATATCGCCATAAGCAGTTACCCCGCCTGATGCACCCATGATAATGGATATGCATACTACCGGCACCAGGTATATATATAGTGTTGATACAGCCAGCATAACCACTATCAAAGCAATTGCAGCCGGGTAGATTCCTCCGAAAATCTCAATCCTGCCAATAAAAAAGGCCACCGCTAGAGTGGCCGAAACCGTCTTGAAATTTATCTGATTACCAACAAATTCCATAGTCTGACCCCCTTATCCCCTTAGTTACTTGTAATTCTACATGTCCCCGGGAATAAAGGCTGTCGAAACCTGTTCACGGTTCATATTATTTTATGTCAAAAAATCTCTTTGCATTCTCACAGGTTATACGTGCCACCTCTGAGTATTCCATTTCCTTCAGCTCTGCCACCTTGCGGGCAGTATATTCCACATAAGGTGATTTGTTCTTTCTGCCACGGAAAGGCTCAGGTGTAAGATAAGGGGCATCGGTTTCCACTGTGAGAAACTCCAGGGGTGTTTCCAGTACCACTTCCTTTCCCCTGCGATTGTTTTTGTATGTGACAGGTCCGCAAATTCCGATAGTGGCCCCCAGCTTTACATACTGTCTTGCAATCTCTTTGCTGCTGGAAAAACAGTGTATAAGAACTCTGCTGTCAGGAAGTTCCTCGCCGTCCGGCCCTTTTCTCTTAGGGAACCAGCTCCGGCGGTCACGGGAAAAAGCCCCCTCCTCCTTTAATATGTTCATGGTATCCTCGTCTGCCTCGCGACTATGAATAATAATCGGCAGCTTCAGTTCATTAGCCAGTCTTATCTGACGACGAAACCAGTACTTCTGAGCATCTCTCTCTGAATTGTCATAGTGATAGTCCAGTCCGATTTCCCCGATAGCCATAACCTTTTCGTGAGCCGCAAGATCTTTAATGCTCTCCAGTATTTCCTCATTCATTTGGTCAGTGTCGTGAGGATGTACTCCTACCGCAGCATAGCACCAGCTGTTTGCTTCGGCATCGTCAATAGCCTGCCGGGAGCTTTCCAGATCAAAACCCACATCCATTACATATGATAAATCAGAAGCCTCGATATCAAGTACCAAGGCTTCTCTTTCTTCGTCAGTAATGGTATCGTTATTTAAATGTGTATGTGAATCAAATAACATTACCTTCTCCTAAACTGTATTATCTTTAGTCAACTACGCTTCCGTCTTCAGCAATTGTAGTTACGATTTCGCATCTTTCTCCATTTTCGGCAAACATGATCATTCCCCTGGATTCAAGACCTCTCAGCTTTCTCGGTTTCAGGTTGGCAACGATGATTACCTTCTTGCCTACCATTTCCTCAGGAGTAAAGTCTTCTGCAACACCTGAGATAACCTGACGTCTTTCAGTTCCCATCTTAATCTGGAACACCAGAAGCTTGTCTGCCTTAGGGTGTTTTTCAGCCTTTTCGATTAGACCTACTCTGAAGTCGATTTTATCAAAGTCATCATATTCGATTTCAGGCTTTAATTCCAGCGGAATGTTTACTTCTTCAGGATCTTTGGATGCATTCTGAAGTTCCTCAAGCTCTGCCAGTTCCTTTTCAATGTCAAGTCTAGGGAAGATAGGTTCTCCCTTCTTAACCTTTTCCTGATACATCATTTCAAATTCCACAGCATCTTCCCATGCAACATCAGCATACCATAAGCCCATCTGCTTTCTGATCTTGTCAGAAGTTGTGTGCATGAACGGATAAATCAGAATTGAAACGATTCTCAATACTTCTGACAGGTTGTGAAGACATGTATCCAGTTCAGGCTTTTTCGCCTCGTCCTTTGCAAGAATCCATGGGCATTTTTCGTCGATATATTTGTTTGCTCTTCTGATTACAACCCAGATTTCTTCCAGTGCCATATTGAATGCGAATTTGTCCATCTGAGCTTCTACCTTTGCAGCGGCTCCCACAGCGATTGCCTTCAGATCTCTGTCGATATCGTCCTCCGTAGATGCATCCGGAACTATTCCTCCGTTATATTTTTCAATCATGGAAACAGTTCTGGATAACAGGTTGCCCAGGTCGTTTGCCAGATCGTAATTCATTCTCTTAAGCATTACTTCGTTAGTGAAGATTCCGTCTTGTCCGAAAGTATACTCTCTCAGCAGGAAGTACTTAAGAGCATCGATTCCGTATCTGTCAATCAGAGTAACAGGGTCTACAACGTTGCCCTTTGATTTACTCATTTTGCCGCCCTCCAGAAGGAGCCATCCGTGACCAAGCACCTGCTTAGGCAGCGGTAAATCCAATGACATAAGCATTGCAGGCCAGATAATTGAATGGAATCTTACGATTTCCTTACCTACAAGGTGTACATCTACCGGCCAGTATTTTTCGAAAAGCTCAGGATCATCAGGATATCCCAGAGCAGTTATATAGTTTGTAAGCGCATCAAGCCATACATAGATTACATGCTTTTCATCGATAGGAACCGGAATACCCCAGTCAAAGGTTGATCTGGAGATACATAAATCGTCCAGTCCCTGTCTGATGAATCCCAGCATTTCGTTTCTTCTGCTTTCAGGTTCCAGAAAGTTAGTATTTTCAAGCAGGTCGATTAGCTTATCCTCATACTTTGAAAGCTTGAAGAAATATGCTTCCTCCTTAGCCTTCTGTACAGGTCTTCCGCAGTCAGGGCAGCATCCGTCAACCAGCTGGCTTTCAGTCCAGAAGGATTCACATGGTGTGCAGTACAGTCCTTCGTATTCACCCTTGTAAATGTCCCCTTTTTCATACATCTTGTTGAAGATTGCCTGAACTCTCTTCACATGTCTGTCTTCAGTAGTTCTTATGAAGTCATCGTATGATATTTCCATTGTTGACCAAAGGTCTTTAATTCCTTCTACTACGCCATCTACGTATTCCTGTGGTGTAACTCCCTTTTCTTCAGCAATAGTCTGGATTTTCTGTCCATGTTCATCTGTTCCTGTCAGGAATCTAACATCATATCCGCAAAGTCTCTTGAATCTTGCCATTGCGTCTGCCATTACTGTGCAGTATGTGTGTCCAATGTGAAGGTTGGAGCTTGGATAGTAAATAGGTGTAGTGATATAATAGGTTCCTTTTTTCTCTGCCATTGTGCTAATCGTTCCTTTCGTTTACTAATTATCTAAATCCTCTTCAGCCCAATCATCTGAGGACCATTCCTCATCGGGCCATTTTTCATCTACAAAAATTTTCTTCATAACGCGGTCTAACCCAACAACCAGCGTTGTACCTGCAACAAAGCCTACTCCCAGGATTGCCAGTGCAGCCTTTGCGGCAGCACTTGTACTTTTTCTACCCTGATCTGCCTTGTTCTGTTCCAGTTTCTGACTCTGTTTCATAATTCTCCCCCCGTTTTTTTAATATGTTCTGGTTTCAATATATGATGCTATCAGATTTGCAGCCTCTTCTTCAGATATGTAGCTACTGTTGATAGATAGATTGTAATTGGAATACTCTCCCCACTTCTGACATGTGTGGTAGTTGTAGTAGTTTGCTCTGGCCTTATCATAGGTCTGAACAACATTCGGTGCCTTAGCAGGGTCAATTCCGTAAACCTGAACCGCTCTCTTGATTCTGTCCTCTGTCTCTGCGTAAATAAACACGTTGGTGACTCCCGGAACATCCTTCAGAACGTAGTCCGCACATCTACCGACAATAACGCCTTCCCCTGTCTCTGCAATCTGATTGATCACGTTATACTGAGTGATAAAAAGCTTTTCGTTGATTGGAGTTCTGTCCACTGAAAGCCCTTCTCCAAAACTCATTGCTGAAGCAAGGCTGTAAGAAAATCCACTCTTGGCTCTCAACTCAGCAGTCTCAATTATATTTCGGGAGAGACCACTCTGCTCTACAGCCATGTCTATTATTTCCTTATCATATAGAGGAACACCCAGCTTATCGGCCAGAATCTTTCCGATTATTCTCCCTCCGCTTCCGTATTCTCTACTGATTGTTACCAGTTTCTTCATAGTCCGTCTCCTTTTCTTCCAATCACTTTATATTCTTATATTATATATCAAAGTCTCCATCCTCGTCAAACTGTGAGTTGTATAATTCTGCATAAAAACCCTTCTGAGCCAGAAGCTCTTCGTGATTTCCCTGCTCGATAATGTCTCCATCCTTCATAACCAGAATCAAATCCGCATTCTTGATTGTGGAGAGTCTGTGTGCAATGACGAAGCTGGTTCGTCCCGACATCAGATTGTCCATAGCTTTCTGAATCAGTTCTTCAGTTCTCGTATCCACCGATGATGTTGCCTCATCCAGTATCAGAACTCTATTGTCTGCAAGTATGGCACGTGCAATGGTCAAAAGCTGCTTCTGACCCTGAGATACGTTTGATGCGTCCTCATTTAATTCCATATTATATCCACCCGGCAAGGTTCTGATAAATCGGTCTGCGTGAGCAGCCTTTGCTGCTGCCATTACCTCTTCATCTGTGGCGTCCAGTCTTCCGTACCTGATGTTTTCCATTATGGTTCCCTTGTACAGCCATGTATCCTGAAGTACCATGCCGAAGTAGTCTCTAAGCTGTCTACGGTTGAAGTCTCTCACATCAAAGCCGTCAAGCAGAATTTCACCGTCCTGAACATCGTAAAATCTCATGAGAAGCTTTACAATAGTAGTCTTTCCCGCTCCTGTCGGTCCTACTATAGCAATCTTCTGTCCCGGCTCAATATGAGCGTTAAAATCTTTGATAACTGTCTTGTCTGGATCGTATCCGAATTTTACATGGTTGAAATCTACAGCGCCCTTAGGGTTTTCCAGAACCACGGGAGACTCTACAACCTGTTCTTCCTCCTCTTCGTTTAGGAATTCGAATACACGTTCTGCCGCCGCTGCCATGGACTGAACCTGATTAGTCACCTGAGCAATCTGCTGCAGAGGCTGAGTAAGGTTTTTCACATACTGAATAAACGCCTGAATATCTCCGATTCCTATAACGCCTTTTATAGCAAGCAGTCCTCCGGAAATGGCAACACCTCCGTATCCCAGGTTTCCCACCAGCACCATAATCGGATGCATCAGGCCGGAAATGAACTGGGATTTCCAGGCCGACTCATACAGTATATCGTTGGTTTTCTCGAAAGTCTTTATGGTGCTTTCTTCCTTGTTGAAGGCTTTGATGACCAGATGGCCGCTGAAGGTTTCCTCCACTTGACCGTTTATGTGACCCAGGTATTCCTGCTGAGTTCTGAAATGCTTCTGTGACATTTTGATTACCAGCGACATCAGAATAACTGACACCGGAATCACTATTACAGCTATCAAAGTCATCAGCGGCGAAATGGAAAGCATCATTACCAGTACGCCTATAATTGTGGTTATAGATGTGATTATCTGCGTAATACTCTGATTCAATGCCTGACCCAGAGTATCCACATCGTTGGTTATTCTTGAAAGTACCTCACCTATGGTTCGGCTTTCAAAGTATTTCATAGGCATCAGATTGATTTTCCTGGAAATGTCCATACGCATTCTGTAACAGATTTTCTGGGTTACTCCTGACATTATCCAGCCCTGAATGAAAATGAATACTGAGCTGCAAAGATACAGTCCAAGAGTCAGCAGCAGTATCTGACCCACCTTATCAAAGTCTATTCCGCCGGTTCCCTTTATTTTCATCATCAGCCCCGTTGCCAGTTCGGTAGTTGCCTTGCCCATAACCTTTGGTCCGACAACGGAGAACACCGTAGACAGGGCGGCAAAAACCATCACCACAAGAACAGCGAATTTATAGTTGCCTATGTACTTAATCATTTTTTTCAGGGTGCCCCTGAAATCCTTTGCCTTTTCTCCGGGCATCATCTTGGCAGCTCTCTTACCGCCCATATGAGGTCTGTTTGAACTCATTACGAATTCACCTCCCCTGCTATCTTGGCGATTTCCTTGGCAGAAAGCTGTGATTCCGCAATTTCTCTGTAAACCTCACATTCCTTCATAAGCTGGCTGTGAGTTCCCTTTCCTGCCACTTTTCCCTCATCTAATACAATAATCTGATCGGCGTGGAGGATGGTACTTACTCTCTGCGCTATTATGATTACTGTACTGTCTTTCACATGCTGTGAAAGAGCCTTTCTCAGCTTGGCATCTGTCTTCATATCCAGTGCTGAGAAGCTGTCATCGAAGATAAATACCTTTGGGTCCCTGGCAATGGCTCTGGCAATAGCCAATCTTTGCTTCTGACCTCCGGAAACATTACTTCCGCCCTGAGCAATAAGCTCATCATAACCCAGAGGCTTTGATGATATGAATTCCTCTGCCTGGGCAATGTCCGCTGCCATGCGAACTTCCTCTTCTGTGGCATCTTCTTTTCCGAAACGTATATTTGAATCTATGGTTCCGGAGAACAGCACACCTTTCTGAGGTACGTATCCGATTAAATCTCTCAGTTCCTTCATAGGCAGCTTTCTGATATCCACGCCGTCCAGAGTGATTTCTCCTTCTGTAACGTCGTAAAAGCGAGGAATAAGGTTTATCATTGTGCTTTTTCCTGCACCTGTACTTCCGATTATGGCGGTAGTTTTCCCCGGCTCTGCAGTAAAGCTGATGTTGCTGATAACGTTTTCGTCAGCATCCGGATATTTAAAACCTACATTTTTGAATTCAACCACGCCCTTTGGATTTTTCAGAGACTGAGTTTCTGCTGCATCTGTCACCGATGAAGGGGTTTGGATAACCTCATCGATACGCTCTGCCGCAACTCCTGCTCTTGGAATCATTATGGACATCATAGTCATCATCAGGAAGGACATGACAATCAGCATGGAATATGTGATAAAAGCTGTCATCATTCCTACCTGCAGAGTTCCATCATCTATTCTGTGGGCAGATACCCAGGTGATGAGAACAACCAGACAGTTCATTATCAGTGTCATTCCCGGCATCATTAAGGTCATGACTCTGTTGGTGAACAGCTGTGTTTTCATAAGCTTTTTATTTGCAACGTCAAAACGTGCTTCCTCTTCCCTTTCTCTGCCGAAGGCTCTGATAACGGAAAGACCTGTAAGAATCTCTCTGGAAACCAGATTGAGTCCGTCAACCAGAACCTGCATTGTCTTAAATTTTGGCATGGCAACGCTTACCAGAATCATAACGAAACCAAGCACAACCAGTATGGCAAAACCGATAATCCAGCCCATGCCTGCTCCTGTCTTCCATACATTGTAAACTCCGCCTATTGCAAGTATAGGTGCGTATAAAACCATTCTCAAAAGCATGGTAGTTACAGCCTGCACCTGCTGTATATCGTTTGTATTTCTCGTTATAAGTGATGCGGTGGAGAATCTGTCTATCTCACCGTTGGAAAAGCTGACAACATTTCTGAAAACTCTGTTTCTCAGAGTTCTGCCCACTCCCGCACCTATTCTTGATGCAAGGAATGATACGATGACCGCCGTCAGCATCATCAGTATGGCCATGCCCATCATCTTGGCACCTGATGTCCACAGATAGTTTTTCTGGACAGCGTCCATGTCTACACCTGCTCTTTCGCTGCACTCTGCCGCAAAAGCTGCACCCATCGCCTCCAGTGTCTGTGCGCCCTGTGAATCTGCAATTTTCTCCATTTCTTCTCTTGCGGAATTCATTGAGCCTATTTGTGACAACATCTTCGGATCCATTTCCCCCTGTTCTATTGCCTTATCAATCTGATATGATACTGCAATCGGTACCAGAAGACTGTCGTCTATCTCGTCTAATTTTTCATCCTCTGACTCTGTAAGCTTATACAGACTGCCATCCTTTTCATAAATTGAATTCCAAAGCTCTCTTTCATCAGAATTCATAAGCAGCTGTGCTTTCTCGTAATCCTCCGCTGTAATACGCTCAGGCGTAACATGCTCTACCCCGCGATTCTGAATGCCCACATCTATTATCTTTGATGTATATGTGGGAAGTGCAAGGTCGCAATATGCCTGTACTGACAGCATCAGTACGATAAGGATGAGCGTTTTCCAGTACGGAAAAATGTTTTTTATAATTTTCAGCATATTCTACCCCCTTTTATCGTGTTAACCTTTAAATTATACTTTTCTGTTTTAAAAAAGTCAATAAAAGGTCCATAAACTTGTTAATTACTTGTTTTATTCTTGCAAGGTGGAAAGTATTGTATTATAATTGTAGCATATTTTTTTAAGGAGATAAAAATATGGGCTTAAAAGTAGCGAAGTTCGGCGGTTCCTCTGTTGCTGACGGAATTCAGCTGACGAAAATCAAAGATATCATTCAGGCTGATCCTGAAAAGAGATACATCGTTGTTTCTGCACCGGGAAAGAGATTCGACGGAGACAGCAAGATTACAGATTTACTATACTTATGCAAAACTCACATGGAGCATAACCTTCCATATGAGCAGATTTTCCAGGTAATTGAAGACAGATTTGTTGCTGTTGCACTTAATCTGGGTGTGGATACGGATCTTCAGTCACACTTTGACGTGATAAGAGATCAGCTGAAAAGCGGTTGCTCTGCCGACTACATTGCCAGCAGAGGAGAATATCTGAATGCGGTTTTAATCGCTGCCTTCCTGGGTTTTGATTTTGTTGATGCGGAAGGCCTTATCAGGTTTGACAGCAGAGGCAAGCTTATGATTGCAGAGACAGACCAGGCTCTCAGAGATGAGTTGTCCAGGCATGAATACGCTGTTATTCCCGGCTTCTATGGTACAAATGCAAGCACAGGCAAGATTAAAACATTCTCCAGAGGCGGTTCGGATATTACAGGTTCTCTGGTTGCCAGAGCTGTTAACGCAGATGTTTACGAGAACTGGACTGATGTTTCCGGCTTCCTTATGGCTGACCCAAGAATCGTGAAAAATCCTAAACCGATTCACAGAATTTCATACAAGGAACTTAGAGAATTATCATACATGGGTGCATCTGTTCTCCATGAGGACGCTATCTACCCTGCAAGAATCGCAAACATTCCTATCAATATCAGAAATACCAATGCTCCTGAGGATCCGGGTACAATCATTACTGCAGAGCATGATGCTGCGAACACCAATGTTGTTACCGGTATCGCCGGCAGCAAGGACTTCACCGTAATCGCCATTTACAAGAATATGATGAGCAGCGAGCGAGGCTTCCTGCGTCGTATACTGGCTACCCTTGAAGACTTTGATATTACTCTGGAGCACATGCCTACAGGTATCGATACTGTTTCCGTTGTCATCTCAAACTCCTATCTTGACGGAAAGTTGGATGATTTGCTGGATGCTTTCGAAAAGCAGCTTTCTCCAGATACTATGGAAGTATTCGAGGACATTGCTCTCATCGCTACTGTAGGATGTGGAATGAGCAGTCGTGCCGGTGTCTCCGCTACGCTGTTTACAGCTCTGGCAGAGGCAAAGGTCAATATCAGAATGATTGACCAGGGCTCCAGCGAAATGAACATTATCGTAGGTGTTCAGAATAAAGATTTCTCCAAGGCAATCAAGGCTATCTACGAGGCCTTTACTGAAGAAGAATAAAATAAAAGAGTGGCGTCAGCTTTATGCTAGCGCCACTTTCTTTTTCCCTTTGTTATTTTCTACTCTTTGCCACGACTTATTAATTCAACAAACTCATCAAAGTCATCAAAGCCGCTGTTTATAAACTCATATATAACCGGTTCCAGGAATTCATATCTGGCTGTCGGTTTCATGCAGGCCCTGATTGAGCTTTTTGCCAGGTCCTTTTCCAGTTCCCATATATCCTCCTGAGAATAGGAGGCACATATAAGCTGTTTATCTGAGACATAGTATAGCCCCATTACATCCTCATTTAATCTGTATTCCTTCTTAGCCACGTGATCGTTGTTAGGATGAAATATCATGAACAGCTTGCCACCGGGATAATCGTGAATCATTGCGCCCTCTGTGAGCTTTGACAGAGAACGGTCCACCTGAAAACTGTTTTCCCGGGGAAGTCTGTACACGTTGACCAGCTCAGAGCGGGAAAGCATCATTGCAGCCTCCACTGCCGATACAGTCAGGCTGTTTATTCTTTCATAACGTGTAACAATTTTGTTTTTTACGGTAACCTTTGTAATTGTAAGGTGATATCGATTGTCGAACTCTACGAGAGACTCATTAATGTAGGTCCCCGGCTCGTTTCCTTCATCCACAATATTCTTGCAGAAAGTGCCCTGCTTATAATCGGGGAACAGCTCCAGCTCCATACCCGTCTTAGCCATCAAAGCCGCACCATCAAAGTCTTTTCCGAAGCACCTCATGAGAAAGTAATTAACCGTCTCGTAGTCGTTTCTCGGCTTTACGCATATCTTTGCGTTTAGAATGTATAAATCAGGCTCAGACAGTTCGCCATCCATTTCCAGAAGAAAACCGTATTCATCAATTCCGTCCGGCATTGGGATATGGCGTTCCCTGTTAAAGTCGGAATAGTGCTTCAGCAGGTGAACTGCTTCCCTGATATTCAGATGTTTAGGAGTTCCTCCCAATCCGCCCATCATTCCGTTTCCGATTTCCTTCACCCGATGCATATCATCACCTTTTACGCTTTTGTAGCTCTCGAATCCGAATTCCTCCGCATCAAAATAGAAAAACTGATGGATGCAGGGATATGGTGCTCCCTCAAGGTTAAATTTCATGTACATTGCCAAAACACCCATAAGACGTGTATTGATAATATAACACTCAACCAGGTCTCTTTTATAGTTCGTTATTCTGTTGTTCAGTAAACCGCCCTCAATAAGTGTAAATCTCTCTCTTCCCAAACTGCACTCTCCTTGCCGCATCATATATAATATGATTTACTGTGTCTTCTTAAAGTATATCCTATTTCTCCGAAAATTCAATATTCCAATTGTTTCTGTCCGTTTTTTTGATTATCTGTAAAAGGACTGTCGACTGTTTTCCTGTTGTCAGGCACACAATTTCCGGACCCAAACATGGAAGGCAAAATCCATCTTGACAACTATATATCATGAAAGTATAATATATTGAGCAAATCCTTATTAAGAGTGGCTGAGGGAATAGGCCCTGCGACGCCCGGCAACCTAGGTGCCCGTACCTTGTACGGCAGAAAAGGTGCTAAATCCTACAGGACATGAGCCCTGGAAGATGAGGAATGATATATAGAAATCAGCCTTTTCTTTTCAGGAAAAGGCTTTTTTTATGATATTCTAGGGGATTTGAGAACAAGAAAGGAGATACAAACAATGAAGAAGTTATTTACATCAGAGTCAGTAACTGAAGGCCATCCTGATAAAATCTGCGACCAGATTTCCGATGCAATTCTTGACGCAATTCTGGAACAGGATCCAAACGGCCGTGTAGCTTGCGAAACTACAACTACTACAGGTTATGCCATGGTAATGGGAGAAATCAGCACAACATGCTATATCGACATCCCTAAAATTGCAAGAAGTGTTATAAAGGAAATCGGCTATGACAGAGCAAAGTATGGCTTTGATGCTGATACATGTGCAGTACTGACTGCTATTGATGAACAGTCAGCTGACATTGCAATGGGAACAAACGATGAAGTCGGCGGTGCAGGAGACCAGGGTATCATGTTCGGATATGCCTGCAACGAAACACCCGAATTAATGCCTATGCCTATCGCAATGGCACATAAGCTGGCACTTCAGCTTACCAAGGTAAGAAAAGACGGTACTCTTACATATTTAAGACCGGATGGTAAGACACAGGTTACTGTTGAATACGACGGTGATAAGGTTAAGAGAATCGATACAATTCTCATCTCAACTCAGCATGATCCTGAAGCAACACAGGAACAGATTAAGGCTGATCTGATTGAACACGTTATCAAGCCGGTGGTTCCTGCCGAATTATTAGATGATGAAACCAAGTACTACGTTAACCCAACAGGAAGATTCGTAATCGGAGGTCCTCACGGAGACTCCGGACTTACAGGCAGAAAGATCATCGTTGATACTTACGGCGGATATGCTCGCCACGGCGGCGGCGCATTCTCCGGAAAAGACCCTACAAAGGTTGACCGTTCTGCTACTTATGCTGCAAGACACGCTGCTAAGAACGTAGTTGCTGCCGGTCTTGCTGACAGATGCGAAATCCAGCTGGCATATGCCATCGGTATTGCAGAACCTGTATCCATCATGGTTGATACATTTGGAACAGGTAAGCTGGCAGATGAGGAAATCGCTGAAATCGTAAGAAAGCATTTCCCACTTACACCTGCTGCTATCATTAAGACTCTTGACCTGAGAAGACCTATCTACAGACAGACTGCAGCATACGGTCATTTCGGAAGAACTGACATAAGCCTTCCTTGGGAAGAACTGAACAAGGTTGAAGAACTGAAGCAGTACGTAAAATAATAATTGAGATGGCATGCCCGTCATATATACAAACCGGTAGCAAGTATATGCTACCGGTTTCTTATCATCTGTCTATGGTTCATATTTTACAAATTGATTTCTGCGGAATTGCTTTCCACGCCTTCAATGTATGGCTTTACAACCTGGATAAAAGCATCAACCTGTTCACTGCAGCGACCGATATATTTTTCAGCGCTTAACAGTTCCGCCATTTCTTCATATGTCAATCCGAATTCTTCCACCTGACTTAACAGCTCAAGCAGATTACAGCTTCCGCCGTTCTTCATTTCCTCAGTTGCTTTCATGGAGCATGTACGGATGATTTCATGGATTTCCTGTCTGTCTCCACCCTTCTTTACAGCTTCCATCATGAGATTTTCTGTTGCGATAAACGGAAGATACTCGTTAACCGTTCTTTCGATTACCTTAGGATTTACATGAAGGCCGTCAGTAACATTCTGAGCAAGACGGATAATTGCATCAGCACACAGGAAGCCTTCCGGCATGGAGATACGTCTGTTTGCCGAGTCATCCAAGGTTCTTTCCAGCCACTGAACGGATGCCGTCATGCTTGCATTGCTGGCATCGCTCATTAAGTATCTTGCCAGAGAACAGATTCTCTCACTTCTCATCGGATTTCTCTTATATGCCATAGCAGAAGATCCAATCTGATTCTTTTCAAAAGGTTCTTCAACCTGTCTGTCGTGCTGAAGAAGACGAATATCATTAGCCATTCTGTAGCAACTCTGGGCAACAGATGACAGGCAGTTAAGGATTCTGCTGTCCATCTTTCTCGGATAAGTCTGACCACATACATGGAAACACTTATCAAATCCGAAATCAGCGGCAATTTTTCTGTTCATTTCATCAATTTTCTCGGCATTGCCATCGAAAAGCTCCATAAAGCTGGCTTCCGTTCCTGTGGTTCCACGGCATCCCAGGAATTTAATCTGATCCAGAACAAAATCAATTTCTTCCAGATCTCCAAGGAAATCCTGCATCCATAGAGTTGCTCTCTTTCCTACAGTCACCAGCTGTGCAGGCTGATAGTGAGTATATCCTAAAGTTGGCATTGCCTTGTATTTCTCTGCAAATTGTGCAAGATTGGATATTACAACAAGAAGTTCTTTTCTAAGATAACGAAGTCCGTCTCTGTATATTACAAGGTCTGCATTGTCAGTTACATAGCAGCTTGTAGCTCCCAGATGAATGATTCCGGCAGCACTTGGCGCTACCTTTCCATATGCATAAACATGTGCCATTACATCATGTCTTACTTCTTTTTCTCTCTTCGCAACGCACTCATAGTCAATATCTTCAATGTGAGCCTGAAGCTCATCAACCTGTTCCTGAGTAATCGGAAGACCCAGCTCCATTTCAGCCTTGGCCAGGGAAACCCACAGTTTACGCCATGTCTGATATCTCATGTCCGATGAAAACAGATGTCTCATATACTCTGAGGAGTATCTCGATGATAACGGGGATACGTACTGACTGGTCATCTTATCTTTCCTCCTTATTTCTTATAATAATGCTGTCTCTTTCAGGTCCTACAGAGACGTAAGTTATTGGACAGTTTACTGCCTTTTCAACATATTCAACATATTCACGTGCCTTTTCAGGAAGATCATCCCATTCTCGTACTCCGCTGATGTCACACTTCCAGCCGTCAAGATACTCGATAACCGGCGTTGCCTCGTACTGAGCTGCAGTGAACGGGAATCTTGTAATCTTCTCGCCATTAAGCATATATGCTGTGCATACCGGAATTTTGTCCAGGTAGCTTAGAACATCCAGCTTGGTCAGTGCAATCTCTGTTGCGGCCTGCACCTCAATTCCGTAAGATGTTGCAACAGTATCCAAAGGTCCAACTCTGCGCGGTCTGCCTGTTTTTGCACCATATTCAGCACCTTCTGCACGGAGTTTTTCCGCTTCTTCTCCAAACATTTCACAAACAAAAGGACCTTCGCCTACACATGTGGAGTAGGCTTTAACCACTCCGAGGATTTTGTCTATCTTTGCACCGGGATAACCTGAACCAATAGGTGCAAAGGCTGCGGTAGTATTGGAAGATGTTGTATAAGGATAAATTCCGTAATCAAGATCACGCAGTGATCCAAGCTGCGCCTCAAACATTATTTTCTTTCCGGAACGGTCTGCTTCCTTCAGTAAGGCACCTGTATCGCAGATAAAAGGCTTAATCTTCTCAGCATAGTTGTCAATCCACTGATCCAGCATCTCTTCAGTGAAAGGCTCCCCATCATAAACTTTAGTGATAATTAGATTTTTCCACTCCATTATATCCATCAGATGTGCCTTTAACTGATCTCTATAGAACAGTTCACCGGCCAGAATCGTCTTTTTCTGGTATTTATCTGAATAGAATGGGGCTATTCCCTGCTTGGTTGAACCGTATTTCTTATCCTTCAGACGCTTTTCCTCAAGTTCGTCCAGTTCCCTATGCCAAGGCATAAGTATGGATGCCCTGTCACTGATTTTCAGATTATCGCTGTTAATAGACACTCCTTTGTCTGTGACCTGCTTTATTTCTTCCAAAAGATTCTCCGGGTCAACCGCTACACCATTTCCCAAAATATTGATAACACCATCTCTAAAAATTCCTGAAGGAAGTAAATGTAATGCAAACTTGCCTTTTTCCGTTACTATTGTGTGTCCGGCATTGCCTCCACCCTGAAATCTAACTACAACATCGTAATCGGAAGTCAGAAGGTCAACCATACGGCCCTTGCCTTCGTCACCCCAGTTAATACCTACAATTGCACAATTATTCATAATACTATCCTCCTAACTTTTAAAAAAGATATTATAGCATACATTTTTTTACATGCAAATATTTTTTTAGCAAAAAAACCTGTATGCATGGATTTTTTATCGAATATGCTTTTCTATCAGGTCGATAAATGTATCTACATAATCTTTTTTTCCAAAGATGGCCCTGGCATTCTGCTTGTTGCCGCCGCCCTTGCCGTTATAAATTGACGCGTTTTCCTTAACCAGCTTTCCACAATCAAAGCTGTCAGAAAACAGCAGCACTGTATTGCTTGGATTGTGAACCAGGAATGCAATGGTCGGAATTGCTCCCTGCAGTTCTCTGCCTATATCCAATATATCGTTAATTGACAATATGTCGTACTTTCTGACATAAGCAGGGCAGATTTCCCTCTTTATTTCCTCCACTTCTCTCTTTATCACTGATTTTTTCAAGTGGTAAAGCTGATTTCTTACATCCTTGGCTTTTTCCTGTTGAGCATCGTACTTATTCAGCAAGTCGGATATTCCTGCCGACAGTCTGTTTTCCAAAGTTGTCAGAACATCAAATCGCTCCTGATACTGTCGGAATGCTCTTTGACCGGCTTCGAAGTATATACGGAACATTCCCTTATTGCTCTCAACCTTATATATTTTAACCATTCCCACCTGTCCGGATGTGGACGGATGTGTTCCGCAGCATGCCACACAATCTGCAGGATTGTCCACGTTGCCGACACATACGATGGTAATATCCTCATTAAAAGCAAGGGCCTTCCTTAACGGCAGCTCAGCTGCCTCCTCTTTGGAGTCAAAGTGTCTTGTTATTACAGGCAGATTCTGCCATATTACCATGTTAGCTCTCAATTCAGCTTCTTTTGCCATTTCCCAGGAAATTTTGTCAAACTCAGGATTTTCTTCAAGGCTTATGTCAATGGTCATATAATCCTCTCCCATGTGAAATCCTCTGTTTACACCACCGTAAAGCTGATAAAACACACCTGACAGAATGTGCTCTCCACAATGACGCTGCATATTGTCAAATCTGCGGTCCCAGTCTATGGAAAGTTTGACTTCATCACCTGTATTCAGGTTTAAGGCCTCTTCTCCAACTATCCGGTGAAATATATCCTCACCTTCTTCATATACATCTACAACATCAAAGTCTCCAAGCTTTCCCCCATCGCAGCTCTGTCCGCCGCCTGTGGGAAAGAAAATAGTCTGATCTAAAGTCACGAAAGTCTTGTCATCACGTGAAATTACCGATGTTATCTTTGATGTTGCTTCTCTTAAGTATACATCTTCTTTAAATAAGCGTTTTACCTTCATTTATTTCTCCCTGTATCTATGGTTGGAATTAACGGTGTAATTATATCATATAAATTAAAAAAATAGAAAATAAAAAGAGGAATGGTATGTTTAGAAAAAGAAACATGGTGATAGTTTTTCTTATTCTGTTAGTCTGCGTTCTCCCCTGTTACAGACAGAGTATGGATATCATTACCGGCTTTACCCCCGCCATGACTATAGTTATAGATCCGGGGCACGGTGGACAGGACAGCGGAGCGGTGGCTAGGGATGGCACCGGAGAAAAGGATATTAATCTGGCTATATCAAAACTACTGAAGGATGAGGCATCCAAGTATAGAGTCAGCGTTGTTTTGACCCGACAGGATGATCAGGGTTTGTATGAGAATGAGGAATCTGAGACGATGGGTCAATGGTCCAAACTTGGGGATATGAAAGCACGGAAAGACATTATGGAAAAGGCACGGCCCGATCTGGTTGTCAGCATTCATCTTAACAGCTTCTTTGCAGATGAAGGTGTCCATGGTGCTCAGGTATTCTATCCGACCAACTGCAATCCTTCCGTAGCATCAAAAAACGAAACACTGGCCAAAACCGTCAGGGAGACCCTGATGACAGAATTGTCCAGTGATGAAGATCGTATAATTCTTCCAAAGAAAGATATGTTTATTTTTCGTGACGCAGAATACGAAGGTCTTCTTGTTGAATGCGGCTTTCTTTCTAATGCAGATGACCTAAGCAATCTTAAGAATGGGGAATATCAGAAAGCCTTTGCCGCTGCTCTCATGAAGGGTATTGCCGCAAATTATGGTCTCGCTCCTGAGACTTAGTCAGCAACCTCCACAGTCATGTCAAGCAGCATACAGTCACTTATATCCATATACTGTATCATGCTTTCGCCTGACATCCAATCCTCCGGTACCAGTATATCACCCTCTTCACGGGATTGAATGGTGTTGATACAATAGAGAACCTGTCCTGTGTTTCTGTCAATAAAGTAAAGCTTCAAGGCTTTGAAAACATCCTCGCCGTTGTCTATTTCTGTCTTGATTCCCTGCTCCTCCACATCTAGCAGGAGACAGTGGAACAGGCAGCTTAGAGTATCGCTGAACTTTGGCTTTTGGAAGAATTGCTCCAGAGTTCGCGAAGTGAACAAGCCGGGGAACATGACTCTTTCATTGCTGTTATGAATCTGATTGACAACCGGTGTGTTGACAACTCTTCCGGTGCCGTCATCAACCTCTCCGACAATATATATTGAGTTTCCTCTTCTGCCCGGTTCTGTCTTCAGCTCGTTCTTCTCTTTGCTGAGATATCTGGGGTATGCCTGTGATAAGTCTTTAACTTCAAGGAAAAACCCTTCATCATCTAGAATCATGGTGTACAGAATTCTGTTATCCTCCAATGATATAGCATATAGCCTCATAGACGGATCTTCATACAGATCGACTTTCAGTTCTTCTACACACCAGTCATATATCATCTCCATGGCATATGACATTTTATCGGCGTTTTCGTCCAGCTTTCTGTAATCATCCATGGTAAACAGGCTTGGGCATACTTCTTCCCCGGAAGGTCCGGCAAGCCTATAGAGTACAGGTGTATGTCGAATTACATTGGTTTTTGACATTGTTTCTCCGACAAAGGCTATTTTCTTTCTTGTGAAATTTAGAACATTACCCATAGGGTATACCTCCGAATTTTTTTCTTCTAAAAAAAGGAGCCACCTTAAAGCAGCTCCCTAAAGTAATCTTATAGATTATTCTTCTTCCATTGGCTTCAGATCTGGGCTGAAAATCAGCTTGCAACCTGTAGCAGCCTGTATTTCTTCCTTTGTGTAGTCTGGATGTAATTCAGTTACAACAAGACCTTCAGGAGTAACTTCCATTACGCCCATTTCAGTGATAATCTTGCTTACGCACTTTTCAGCTGTAAGTGGAAGAGTGCACTTTTCCAGGATCTTGTGATTACCCTTCTGAGTATGAAGCATTACGATAATTACTTCTGGGCAACCTGCGCAAAGGTCCATAGCTCCACCCATTCCTGCAACCTTCTTGCCTGGAACGATCCAGTTAGCAAGGTCTCCGTTTTCAGCAACCTGCATAGCGCCAAGAACTGTAGCTCTTACATGTCCGCCTCTTACAAGACCGAAGGACTCAGCTGTATCGAAGTACTTTACTCTTGGAACTGCACTTACATATGTACCACCTGAGTTGATGATATCTACGTCTACATCTTCTTCATTTTCAACTACAGCGTCGATTCCGGCAAATCCGTTTTCTGAATGGAATGTTACCATTACATCATCAGGAATGTAGTCAGCTACCATTGTAGGAAGGCCGATTCCTAAGTTAGCGAATTCACCATCTTTAAATTCTTTCGCACATCTCTTTGCGATTCTTACTTTTAAATCTGCCATTTCTTTTCTCCTTCCAC
>JAQXLM010000076.1 GCA_029012125.1 Eubacteriaceae bacterium
GCGTTTTTAGGGAAAATTGCCGGAGAACTGGCGAAGCAGGCGCGCGTTCCTGTAGCTGTTCATCTGGATCATGGCACAGATATTGGGCAGGTAGAGAAAGCAATTCAGGGTGGTTTCACATCCGTAATGCTGGACTGCTCCACTCTCTCTTTTGAAGAGAATGCGGAAAATGTGCGTCGCGTTGTAGAACTTGTAAAGCCATGTGGAATTTCCGTGGAGGCTGAAATAGGCCATGTGGGATCCGGGGAGGAATACGACGGAAATGACGGTCTGACAGATCCGGAGGAAGCCTTACGCTTTATAACAGAAACGGGAATAGATGCCTGTGCTGTCTCCATAGGTACGGCTCACGGAACATATCGGGGAGAACCTCATCTGGATTTTGAACGTCTGGAAGCCATAAAGAATCTGACCGGTTTTCCTCTGGTGCTTCACGGCAGTTCCGGCACAGGAGAAGAGAATATTCGCAAAGCCTGCAGAATGGGAATAAACAAAGTCAATGTATGCAATGACCTGCTGAAGGCAGCTTACACCAGATTGAGAGAGATTGACCTGACGGGAAATCAGGTGTATGGATTCTGGCTGGTTATTTCGGAGACATTGAAAGCATTCGTCAAGCAGCAGATTGAAATAGTTGGCAGCGAAAACAGAGCATGGTAAAAACAGTTTTACACTACTCGGAAATCTGATATAATACGGGGTACTAAGGAGGCGTTTAAAGATGTATAAAAATATTGAAAAACAGGTAAAACTTAAATTGTCAGAACAGATTGATTACCAGGAGGGTCAGGTTGTCAGCAAGACTCTGGTTCAGAACGAATTGATGAGCGTGACTTTGTTCTCTTTCGAAAAAGGAGAGGAGATTTCTACTCATGCTGCCGGCGGTGATGCTATGGTGACAGTTCTGGAAGGTAAAGGCCGATTCACAGTTGCAGACGAAGTATTCTATCTGGATGCAGGCGAAACTTTGATTATGCCAAAGGATATTCCTCATGCGGTTTACGGCGAGGAACGTTTTAAGATGGCGCTGGTGGTTTCATTCTAAGGGATAACCTTCCAAAATATGACATTATAAAAGGTAAGAATGCCCTCGAGACATTAGTGTTTCGAGGGCTGTTTCATATTTATCACGGTTGGCCCATTTTTCATATTTCTTTTCAAAAAGCTTGAACTTTTTTCCGGCGATGAGCTTTGATGACTTTATTTATGCAGATAATCAATTTTAACTTCCGATTCCCCATTGAGTGCCTGCTTTGGAATGCACAAAATAGCATACTTATGATAGAAAATGCTTGTTTAATCGGTAATTCGCCTTGTGACACTGACAGCCTTTGGTGCTTTTTGAAAAAAGTTTTATCAAATGGGACATAACTGATAGAACGCCCCAGGGTCAGCAAAGGCTACAGGTTGCATGCTTAAGTGTACTCGATACATAGGGCAGAGACATCAAGTTCTGCACCGAAGATATCAAACCTCATAAAAATCCTTATACCACTCTGCGAACTTTCTCAATCCGGTCCTCAGGTCGGTATCAGGTCTGAAGTCGAAGTCTCTTTCCAGCGGTTCGGTGTCTGCGTATGTAACAGGTACGTCACCGGGTTGCATGGGAACCAGTCTCTTGTGGGCCTCAAAGTCATATCCTTCCGGAAGGACCCCGGCGCGAACCAGCTCTTCCTGAAGAATGGTAACAAAATCCAGCAGATTTTCCGGGCTGCTGTGTCCGATGTTGTAAACTGCATATGGTGGAAGGGGAAGGCCGTCTTCTCCGGTTTTTCGTTCCGGAGCTCCCTTCATTACTCTTTTGACGCCCTCCACAATGTCATCCACATATGTGAAGTCCCGCTTGCAGTTGCCGTAGTTGAAAATTTCTATAGTTTCTCCCTTCAGCAGCTTATCGGTAAAGCCGAAGTAGGCCATATCCGGTCTGCCGGCAGGTCCGTATACTGTAAAGAAACGAAGGCCTGTTGATGGGATGTTGTACAGCTTGCTGTATGCATGAGCCATAAGCTCGTTTGACTTTTTTGTTGCGGCATAGAGAGAAACCGGGTTGTCTACTTTATCATCTGTGCTGTATGGAACCTTTTTGTTGGTGCCGTAAACGGAGGAGGATGAGGCGTAAACCAGATGCTGAACACCTTTTGATCCATCATCGTAGGAATGGCGGCACCCTTCCAGGATGTTATAGAAACCGATCAGGTTGCTCTGGATGTATGCGTCCGGATTGGAGATTGAATATCTTACCCCGGCCTGTGCTGCCAGGTTTACAACGATGTCCGGCTTGTAGTCTTTGAAAATCTCATCGATCAAAGTCTTTTCAGCCAAATCGCCTTTGATAAAAAAGTATTTGGAGTCCGGATGGGCTGCGGCGCATTTTTCTATTTCCGCAAGTCGCCATTCTTTGATGCTTACATCGTAATAGTCGTTCAAATTGTCCAGTCCGACAAGGGTTACATCCGGCTCTTCCTTTAGAAGTTCCAGCACTAGATTGGAGCCGATAAAACCGGCGGAGCCTGTAACCAGTATTGTTTTGCCTTTCAGATTGATTTTTTCCATTTGTTCACCCTAGTCTCTCTTAAAAATGTCTCTCGTGTATACCTTTTCTTTCACGTCGTCCAGACAGTCATCGTATCTGTTGGCGATAATTGCCTGACTCATTTTTTTGAATTTTTTCAGGTCGTTGACAACCTTGCTGCCGTAGAAGGTGTCGCCGTTTTTCAGCGTTGGCTCGTAGATTATCACTGTGGCACCTTTGGCTTTGATTCTCTTCATGACGCCTTGGATGGAGGACTGTCTGAAGTTGTCTGAGTTGCTCTTCATTGTCAGCCTGTATACGCCGATGGTAACATGGTGGTCCTTTTCGCGGGAGGCATCGTATGTGCTGTTTGCACCGTATGCGCCGGCGATTTCCAGTACCTGGTCAGCGATAAAGTCTTTTCTCGTTCTGTTTGACTGAACGATTGCAGTCATCATTTCCTGTGGAACGTCTTCGTAGTTTGCAAGAAGCTGCTTGGTGTCTTTTGGCAGGCAGTAGCCTCCGTAACCGAAACTTGGGTTGTTGTAGTGGTCGCCGATTCGCGGATCAAGGCAAACGCCTTTGATGATTTCCTGAGTGTTCAGGCCTTTCATTTCTGCGTAAGTGTCCAGCTCGTTGAAGTAGGATACGCGGAGTGCCAGGTAGGTGTTGGCGAAAAGCTTGACTGCCTCAGCCTCTGTGAATCCCATGAAAAGAGTGTCTATGTTATCTTTGATAGCGCCCTGCTGAAGAAGTGATGCGAAAATGTGAGCTTTTCCGCTGCTGTCTTCGTCGCAGGAAACGATGATTCGTGACGGGTACAGATTGTCGTACAGGGCCTTGGATTCTCTCAGAAATTCTGGGCTGAAGATGATATTCTTCGTGTTGTATTTTTTCCTTACTGACGCGGTGTAGCCTACAGGTATGGTTGATTTGATGATCATCATTGCATTCGGGTTGGTTTTAAGTACCAGCTCGATTACAGCTTCGACGGCCGAGCAGTCGAAAAAGTTTTTCTGGCTGTCGTAGTTGGTAGGCGCGGCTATGATAACAAAGTCTGCATCTTTGTATGCTGCCTCGCCGTCCAGTGTTGCGGTCAGATCCAGGTCTTTGCTGGCCAGATAATCCTCGATGTAGTCGTCCTGAATTGGTGATTTTCTTTTGTTAATCAGGTCCACCTTTTCCGGAATGATGTCTACGGCAGTAACATGGTTGTGCTGCGCAAGAAGGGTGGCGATGGAAAGGCCTACATATCCGGTGCCTGCAACGGCGATGTTGTATTTTTTGGCGGCGGATGCGGGACTTGTTCCCTTAGCATCTGTGAATATATTCGTCTCCTTCTCCTCTACGAATATATCGGTAATATCAAAATCCAGTGCTTCTGCCAGTGCCTGTAGCTGGGCGATTGACGGGACGTATTCGTTGTTTTCTATGCGACCGATCATGGTTCTGTTAATGCCTGTTTTGTCCGCTAGCTGGACCTGGGTCAGCTTCAGTGCCTTTCGGCGTTTTAGAATTGTGTCGATTAGTTTTTCCATTGAGAATTCTTTCATT
>JAQXLM010000077.1 GCA_029012125.1 Eubacteriaceae bacterium
ATGCCATTATGCCAGCTATTATGCCATTAAGGAACGGTAGTGGCAGGGGGTTCAAATACATTTCTTCAGTATATCAATCTGATTCTTTATTGATTTTTCGTCAACCATAAAATAATAAGCCACCCCATAGTGAGGTGGCAGAAACTATAATGATGTTGAGTGAATACTCCTAACGCCACGCATCTTATAGCTGAGCTTTTTATCTGTCATTAGTATGGGCTTTGCGTCCGAAGATTTGTGATGTGCATCAGAAGTCTTCTTATGTGCATCAGAAGCCTTCTGGTATTCATCAGAAAGCTTCTGATGAAGATTACATAGGTATGGTATCGTTAATCGTTCAATTTGTGTTTTAGTGTTGAGTCTTATGGAAACAATACAAATCGAAAGAATCTTGGTATGCTTCTATATGTTTGATTTGCTTAACTGGCGACAACTGAATACTCGGTTGATACAACTACTCCATACTCTATGATCACGACCGTAAAACAACTATGGAACGGCCGTAACCATAGAGTATGGAACGACCGTCTCAACAGGCATCGGTTTGTTTCGACGAAGATTGCATAGGTATGGTATCGGCCGAGTTTCTAAAATGAACCGTACAGGCAACCATACTGCCCTTCGCATCCCTTAACCCTTATCGTCAGAAACGAAGGAACTACTTGCAAACAAAGTAAAAGCAATGTCGAAAATGCTCAGCAAAGCTAATAGCGTAAATACAGTGGCCAAGTATGCAAACAAGGTACAACCGATAATGTAAAAAATCGAAACGGAAATCAATGCCAATGTATGTAATGATATCGAGACGACAAAATTGGCGATACCTTTCATAAGTGGTACCTTCTTTTCCTTTCCCTGTTGGGACCTAAACTTAGAGGAGTTAGTTCCAAATGTAACCATTAAAGCTAAAGCCCCAAACAGCATTGCTAAAAGTGGTCTCAGAACACCGTACACATTTCCAACAAAATCACGGACTGCATCGTCATACTGTCTAAAATAGTCCATGTTTTCCTCAAGACAGAAGAAGATAACAAGTGCAATAATACCACACACATAAAACAACTTTCTTTGGCAAGACATCTGTTCCTTCATACGGCATAATATTTCAATAACACCTATGTCCTCAACACCAGAATTTTGTTCGTCAACCTCTTCGTTTTTTATCCCACAATCACTGGTTAATTTCTGTTCTGTTCTTTGCTCAGCCACTTTATTTTCTTCAGCTGTTTCCTTTCTCCCTATTTTTCCTTCCGTTTTTTTCGGATCATCAAACATACCTATTTAATTCAAATGATTTCTCTTTCTATTCTGTCAAAACCCCGTCAAATACGGGATGTATAAAAAGTAATTTTGGTCGTAGTGAAAATAATCAGAAAAGAGACGTCCAGTCATCTGGACGTCTCTTAACATATTTTTCATCTAAATCTTTAATCCCAAGTCGTGTCAGTATACCCTTCCATGTTATTGTTAGCAGCGCTCACAATCTGTATTGGCAACTCTATAGTCTGCTTGTAATTGAAGCAGTCAACAACTTTCAAGACGAGAGTTTCATTGTGGTCAATGGTCTTCTCTGCAACTTGATTGAATCCATCAAATGATCCGTCGTCCTTAACAACAGGCTTAATGTATGCGTTCTTAACACCATTAGCTGAAGTGTATGCATCAATCAGTTTCAGATAACCATAAGTAATCAGATCCTTCAGTGTCGTATATGATATGCCCGCAACCTGAGCCTTCAGACCATACTTAACCTTCACTGTCGAAAGGTCGAGAGCACCTGTCAATGCCACCTCAGAACCTGCGGTGTAACTTGCAGCCCACTGGATTTGGTTAGCTGTGCGGTATTTCCAGTCTGGATTATTTTGGTTTCCGTTATTGTACTTACCAGAATGGAATGCGAAACGAGTGAAGTCGTTGCTCTGCTTAGACCATGAGCAGTAAATTACTGTAGGCTCCTGTGCCGCTGTCAATACCCAATTAGCATCGTTACTACTATCTATTGTCCATGCACCATCCTTAAATCTACGAGAGATATTAGTATATGTATAAACAGCATTTATTGAGTGAGAGGTTTTACCATCAATCAATCCGTTGTCAACACTTACTTTATATGAGTTACCATCATCTGCCACCAGTGCATCAACATATGCCTCCGCATTGTCATTCCACTTCGATGTCTCGAGTTTATAACTGTACTTGTCGTGATTTGCAATCTCTCCAAGCTTAGTATTGTTCTCATCGTCGTAGATCAAGAACTTCACGAGATTGATTTCACCCC
>JAQXLM010000078.1 GCA_029012125.1 Eubacteriaceae bacterium
GATTTGGATATCTGATATCCACTTTCTCCGCTGATATTGGTCCACTTTACCTTTACCTTGCTTCCGCTTCTTGAAAGGGTTGGTGCAGACAGTTTCTTCAGTGTATATACGGTTGCTGTCTTTCCTGTTTCATTCTCATATCTGTTGCCTTTGCTATCCTTATAGTATGGCACAACTTTGAATGTATATTGTACTCCGTCTGCAAGGTCCTTCTTGCGAACATATGTGCCGGTTGTCCTTTTTAGCAGGCTATAAGCTGATATTGGTGCGGATGCTTTCTTGTAATATACAGCATAGCCACTTGCGTCTTCTACCTTAGACCATGAAAACTTAACATCATCGTAGCAGGAAGTCCCGTAGTATGATGTCAGTGTTGCTTTCGCTGAGGAAGGTATTTTTGGAACTATTGTAAAGTACAGGTCTTTCTTTCCGCTGTAGTTTCCTTTGAAGGTAACTGTTACCTTGTATCTTCCAACATTTATCTTCTTGTCAAGGCCGCTTACTGTGTAGTCTGTTTCTTCTACTAGTTTATTTCCCTCTGCATCCTTTACGATCAGCGTAGGGGCCTGACTGGCACCGGTGAATGTGAGCGTTTCCTTGCTCAGGCTTACGGTTGAAATCTTTGGAATTGTTTTTGTTGAAATAACACTGTCACAGACCGTGCACACTGTAACCTCACTACCATCAGCACCTAAGGATGCTACCGTCATGTTTGTCGATGGCGTGTGACCTGTAGCAGGAATCAGCTCTCGGTTTACCTCTGCCCCACATGTTTGGCACATTCCCGTTTCTACGCTCTTTGATGTGCAGGTTGCAGGCTTTGATAGAGTCCACTGTGATACATTGTGACCCTTTACCCAAGTTGCGTTTGGTGCCCATTTCTGTCGTACATCACTCTTATTCCATTCAGTCTCAGAGCATCCGGCGTAGTAAATCGTGCCTCTGAAGTCCTCTAAAGCATTTGTTTCGACAGCTGGGGTTTCACAGTTTAGATTAATCAGTGTAAGTTTTTCCAGCCCCCAAAAGGCCATAGAGTCAATGTATTTTACTTTGTCATGCAAAGTAACGGATTCCAGATTCCGAACATCAAAGAATGCCCAGTATCCTATTCCCTGGCACCATTCCGGCACTTGGAAGTGTGCTCCGCTCTTTTTATATGGGTAGGCAATAAGAGATTGTTCATACTTTAGGCCGGACGTCATATGACTTCCCTTTCTGTACAATACGCCGTCAACAGCTTTATAATAAGGATGATCTTCGGCAACTACTATTTCCTCCAAACCTTCAATTCGTGAAAAGGAACCATCTGCGTATCTCAAAGAGCCTGAACTGTTGCCGCTCCATTCAAAAATTATCTTTTTCAGTTTTTTTCCGCCGCAAGAATGATCAAAGAAAGTAACGCTTCCCGGTATTATAAACTCTGTAAACGAATCACATTGATCAAAGCACTGCTGGCCCAGGCTCTCCAGGCTCTTATTCAGTTCAACGTTTTCTAAAAGGCTGCAGCCAAAGAATGCAAAGGCCCCAATCCTCGTTATTGAATCCGTGAAAACTACTGTTTTCAGATTTGGTGCTCCGCGGAAAAATGATTTGCCAACGGAGGTTACACCTTCTTCAAATTCTACCTTTTTTATGGAAGCAAGGTAGCCTTTTATAGGGGTTACTCCCTTTGATGAAACATCCCACATTGCTCCTTTGCCGGATACAATGAAGGTACCGTCTTTTTTCAGAAACCACGCTGTGTTATCCCCGCACTGATCTTTTGCAACCACTCCTACATACTTTGCATTTGTTTCCGGATTTGATACATTGTAACTCTGTGCTGCAAGCGGGTAGAGTATTTCGAACAGCTCCGTATTGTACTGTGTGTCGTCGGCGCTATGACTCGAGAAGTCAGTCTTTCCCTTCAGGAAGTATTTCTCCCCGGCATTTTTCCCGTCCGATGCACTGTCCCATGTTGAGTCCAGATAGTAGTACATGTCTGACAATTCAACAACATTCCATGCGTGGTCTAAGCCTTTACTGGTAATAATCCTTGAATCTATATTTTGATCAAGCAGCATCCGATACAGCAAATTGGCATATCCCTGGCACACAGCACTTTTTTCAATCAAAGCCCCGTATGCTGTGTATTTCAAGTAATCACTACCATCATTTAACCCTTCAGAGTCATATTTTACATTCTCGGTAATGTACTTGTATATCTTCTCTACCTTCTGATAATCAGTCAGGCCATTCAAATTGAGACTTTCTACAACACTTTTCATGCGATTGGAAAGCTCATCCTCCTGGTCCTTGGTGGTCAGATATTCAGCATTTATTGTAACGTGTACAACTAGTCCCATGCCATCACTGTATAATGGCTCAGGAACTACATCGTATTTGTAAAAAGTGTGATAAAGGTAGTCCCCTTCAACGGAGTTTCCCGTATGCTTGAAGACATGATCAATCAGCGTTTCCTGCCAGTTGTCTAAGACAGTAGTATACATATCAAAGCAAATCTGATTGTTCCTATTCACCATGCATTTTCTGACATATGCAGCAGCATCCTCAGTATTATCAAAGTAAGGACTGGCCGCAGCATAGAACCTGGCTTTGGTTTCTGATTGCTTAGGCAGTTTTAAATCTTCATATAACGGGTTTACATATGAAAAACTGCCGGACTCAGGCATTTCAGGTGTTTTCACAACAGCCGAACCATCCTCGGAAAGTTCAATATACTCTGAGGATACAATCTCATCTTGCTCTGCATTTTCACCTGGTGCTGTTACGCCGGCACTTTCTTCCGAACCGAATACAGTCAGCGGTGTAAATGTCAAAATCATGATAACTGCAAGAAACACGCTTAAGGATTTTTTAATAGTCTTGCTCATGGCTTTTCTCCTTCTGATTAAAACGTCAACTACTTTGCTGTAATGCGCCTGTCTATCGTATCTATTCATATCGTTTGATACGGTTTAAATATACCATATTTAGAATAAAGTTTCAACGGAATATTAGCCGGTGCCGGCATTTGACCTCCGGGAGCTGGGAGAGGCCTCCGGCCGTCCGGGGTGTATGAGGAAAAAAATCTATTACTTGTTCTGGTCAACCAAAATTGTAATACCAGTGTGGCTTTTTAAGCGACTTTCGCTGGCGGAAGTCCATTGTTTGCAGTGTGAGGTCTCTGATTGTTGTACCAACCATATGCATAAGCGTTTACTTCCG
>JAQXLM010000079.1 GCA_029012125.1 Eubacteriaceae bacterium
GGTGAAACCAAATATTGTACTGTCTGCGGCAAGGTTGTTGAACGCACAGACAGCGAGCCAGGATTTGATGTGGACCCCGTCTATCCGGCTCCGACAGGAGAGATTGATAAGGCCTTCAACGCTGAAACAGGCAGATGGACCTTCACCCTCCGCAGCACCAACAGCGGGTCTGTACCCACCGACTGGACATGGTATGTGGACGACGACCTCCAGGCAGGCGCCACAGGAAGTACCTTCGAGTTCCTTCCGCCGCGCCCGGAGAGCTACGTGATCATGTGTATATTCTGGAACGCATCCGGATATGGAAGCGCATCCATGACTATAAATTAAAAACTTTTTTGAAAGGGGAGATGTAAAATGAGGAAATTTACAGCAATTCTCATGACGGTCCTTATGATCGCAGGCTTGTTCGTTTCATGTGATAACAACGCCCCTGTGGTGGATGAGACCGTAAGCGTCAGTTTCGATGAGGCTGTTTCAAGAAGCCTGACTGCATCGTTGGAGCAGTTTGACAAAACGCAGTATTATTGGAAATATGCAGCACAAAAGGCAGACACTTCAGGCCTGACCAGCGGTGAAACAGGCACCTATGATGAAACAGGTGCTGCTTGGATAAAGGATGTGGATAGTAATGGAAATCGCATCAAGGGGCTTGGTTCTGTCGCCGGTTTCTCTCAGGGTATCTGGGATTTCAAGCTTTTTGCTTATAAATCAGTAGGTACGGATTATATGCTTGCTTACCAGGGCGAAGTCACAGGTGTTTCTCTTAAGAAAGGAAGTAACAATTCTGTAGTTGTTTCCGTTAATCCAATCGAAGGACAAGAAGCTGGTACGCTGAAGATCGATGATAACATCACTTTTGTCCCAAAGAAGGACGGTAATCCTACTACTGGATTTACAAAGGTGTATACCGTCACAGCCCTAGGCTCAACAGATTCGATTAATCCCGTCGATGGAAAGACAAACGAGTGGTCTCTGAGCGCCGGTGCATACAAGGTCAAGGTAGACTTTGTAAAGGATGGCTATGTATATGCATCCGGTTCCGTTGTTGCTACCGTTTACTCGAATCTGACCACAACAGTGAGCGGAGAACTCAATGAGCTTGTCACGGAGGCTGTATTCGATTCTTCCATCAATCCTGATGTCATGAACAAGGAAGCTTCTGGATCTGCTAATCTTAGTGCTCTCAAGGAGGAAGATGCTTCTGATGTTATTCTTAAAGATGCAGAAACAGAAGAAGCTTCAAAGGTAGTTGCAAAAGTTCCAGCTGCTGCGGCATCTAAGATAATTAAAAATGTTGCAGGAAACGAAGCTCCAAATAATACAACTGTTGCCCTAGCTCTCAGGGTTGATACTGTTTCTGCAACCAATACAACTCTTGAGCTTGAGATTGGCATGCAGGCTACTGTTACACAGAAAGATTCTGAAAATAATGTCATTAAACAGACAACTCATAAAGTTACAGAGCTCAAAAACAGCGAAAACAATCCGGTTATATCTGAGGTTACAATAAAACTTCAGCCCGGACTGAGAAATGTTGTCGTAAAGCATAATGGTACTCCTATGACTGATTTGAGTACTACTACTGATGATCAGGGATATACCTATGATGCCAATAGCGGTATTCTTACAATTAAGACAAGTTCTTTCAGTCCATTTGTTATTTCTTATGATGAACCAGTCTATGTTGCAACGATTGGTAACGTGAATTATACAACTTTGCAGGCTGCAGTAGATGCTGCAAGCAGTGATGCTACTATTGTTCTGACAAATGATGTAGTCGTTAAAAATACTGTTACAATCGACAAGAATTTAACAATTGAGCTTAGTGGTTATACAATTTTCGGTAATGGCGTTAGAGCTCTCCAAATCAAAGAGAATACAACAAAAATTAATGGACCTGGTACTATTACCAGTAATGTTGGAAATGTTGGCTCTTCTGTAATCAGAGTTGGAGATAATTCAGCAACTGCTACAGTAAAACTGTATATCAATGAAGGTGTAACTGTAACAACTGATACAGCGTATGGAATAACTGTTTTTGGTTCAAAAAATGAGTATCTATACGTATATGGTTCTGTTATTAGCAATGCTCCTGAAAACCCAGCCTATGACGGCTGTGCAGTTGCAACATTAGGAACAGATACTTCGAAATCTTACATTTATATTTACGATGGAGCTGTAGTTAGTGCGGCCAATACTAATGCTATATATATGCCATCTGGTGAATTAACAGTCAATGCTGGTTCCACTATTACTGGACGCACTGGTATTTATGTTAAATCAGGAAAAACTACAATCAAAGGTGGTACAATAACTGGTAATGGTCTTTATCAGGCATATAATTATTATGGCAATGGTGGTATTTCAACTGGTGATGCATTTGTCGTAGATAGTTGTGGATATCCGAATGGTAAGCCTTCTGTTTCAATTACTGGTGGTACATTTATTAGTGAAAATGCACAACCAGTTGCATCTTATAATACAGAGGGAAATGACTCGGTAAATGGTTTTATTAAAGGAGGAGCTTTTTCTAAGAAGCCTAATCACACTTTTTTGTATAAGTACTGTCTATATTGTGATGAATTGACAGGGTATTGGATTGTCAGTTCAGAAAAAGCACATAGGATTGATTTTGATCAAAATGATAACATCTGTGAAGATTGTGGAACTATTTATCCCATTCTAAAGAAAACTGAAAACACAGATGGTACATATAAAACAAGTGGATTAAAATCCTTCAGTACAATAACTAATGGTTCATATAAGTTATTTGAAGATATATCTAATACTAGAATATGTATTGGTTCTGCATTGGATAGAAACATGACTGTGGATATTGATTTGGGAGGACATACATTAACAAGTATAGGAACTTCTTCGTGGAGTGGTTTTTATTTCCATCCAAACACCTTGAATAATACAATTACTTTCAAGAATGGTACAATACTCGAGAGTGCAGGTAATGGTAGTTCCTCACTAATTAGTATAAAAGGAACAAGCAATAACAAAATGATATTTGAGTCCGATCTAAATATCGTGTGTGTTAACCCAACAACTACTGCCATTCTTGTAGAAAGTGATGGAAAGCTTGAGTCTTCTGCAAATATCACGACTACAAAAGATGCCGCAATACAGACTAATGGTTCTAGCACAAAAGCGGGTGCAGCTATCACGATTAATGGCGGAAATATAACATCCGATACAGTAGCAATTTACCTGCCAAATGGAACGTTAGAAATCTCTGGTGGTACCATTACAGGCACAACTGCTGTTTATACAAAAGGTTATAAAGTAACCATCTCCGGAGGTACCCTTGTTGGTAATGGATCATTTGCTGAATACGTTTATAATGGTAACGGTTGTAATTCAACAGGGGATGCCTTTGTTGTTGATAGTTGTAATTATCCTTCAGGTGTACCAGTCGTAGAGATTAGTGGTGGTAATTTTATAAGTGAAAAAAACAAAGCTGTAGGAAGTTATTTTGGAAATGGCGTTACCGGTCCTGTTATAGGATTTATTAAAGGTGGCACATTCTCTAGTGATCCTTCCGCATATGTTGATACAGCTAATTATAACGTAACGGACAATGGTTCAACCTGGACTGTAACCGCCAAATAATTAGTTTCTTAATGTTGCCCCTCAGCTTTTAAGACAAAACGACCTTTTCTCCCTCGGTAATGTGCATGCCGGGGGAGATTTTTGCTTTTGTATCATCTGCTGATATTTAGATATCCTCCCAAGTTCTGATCTTTCTGCTGCTATTCATCTCCTATGCCATGAGATAAGTAAAGATAACGTAACTCTGATGGTATAATTACTCAGTGGAAAGCATTATAGGTAAAAGGTTGGCAAGATGACTGTAGTTTCCAAAACCAACGAAAAATACCCTGATGGCTCTTTTCTTTATGAGTGCAAATGCGATTGTGGCAATATCGTAAAGACTACATCATCCAGATTGAAAAGTGGACATTTGAAAAGCTGTGGCTGTGAGCATTACCTGTCTGAAGATCTGACTGGCAGAACGTTCAATCATTTGAAGGTAACAGGCTATTCTCATTCATTCGTGCATAAAGCATTCTGGAACTGCTTGTGCGATTGCGGCATGACCACCGTTGTAAGAAGTGACTACATTAAGAATGGAAATACTGTAACGCGTCAGTAAAGCAAATTGCAATAAAGGAAGAATCTGTACTATCAATTACTGGAAATAGCACCATTCAATTAAAATATCCTACATCTGATCCGGAAGGAAACGTTCATCGGATTGTTTTGCCAGAATCACTTAAAGGAAAAATTATAGTTAGATAGTCTGCAATAGAAAGTCTTTGATTTTTCTCCTCCCTTGGGTCTTCCCGGGGGAGAACTATACATCATCTGGAAGGGCTGTCTCCTTTGATTCCCAGGAGGAGGGAAGGGTAATGAGGAAGGTACTTCCTTTTCCTTCTTCAGACTTCACTTCGATTTCTCCATTACAGATTGCTATTACTCTCTTTACCAGTGACAGTCCCAGTCCATTTCCTTCCTTGGCATTGGAATGGTCCTTTTTATAG
>JAQXLM010000080.1 GCA_029012125.1 Eubacteriaceae bacterium
ACCGGGTCAAGACCCTGAAAAAGAAGTCCGACGGGCTGTGGCTCTTCAATTTCAACAACATCCTTTTAAACCGTATTTTAATGCAGGAGCTGGCGGCGGCGGACAAGCCCAAATTCGTCCAGCTCTACTCCACGGACTGGAAGCTGTCGGTGGAAAACATTGAAAACTACATTAATTCCGGTTTCGGCTTCATCTACGAGTACATCGACCACATCAGCCCGGAGCTGGCCGGCACCAAAACTCTGCCGAAAAACATCTCCGACAAGTACGACTATGTGATGAGTCACAAAAACGTCTATGTGGTAGTCACGGCGGAGCTTTTGAAGCAGGACGTGATCGCCCACCGGGGGACGGAAAATCTGGTTTTCTCCTCCAACGGCGTGGATTATGAGTTCTTCCAGCGGATGGATGAGCCCTTTGCGTTCGAGCCGGAATTTCAGGCCGTGCTGGACAAGGGCAAGCCCATTGTCTGCTATTACGGGGCGCTGGCCAAGTGGTTTGATTATGAGTTGGTGAAGAAGATCGCGGAGACGGGGAAATACAGCGTGGTGCTCTTCGGCATCAAGTATGATGAGTCCTTCGATCAGAACCTGTCCGGCGAAGAGAACCTTTACTTCATGGGTCCCCGGGACTACAAGGTGCTGAAATACTACGCCGCCAAGGCCGACGTGCTGACCATCCCCTTCCTCATTAACGACATCACCCGCTCCACCAGCCCGGTGAAGATTTTCGAATACATGGCCCTGCACAAACCCATCGTCACCACCGACATGAACGAGTGCCGGCAATATCAATCCGTGCTGATTGGCCACGACCATGAGGAGTTCATTGCCCTGCTGGACAAGGCCATGGCGCTTCGGGAGGACGAGGGATACATCGCCCTGCTGGACAAAGAGGCCCGGGAAAACGACTGGAGTATGAAGGCTAAGGCAATTGTGGATATTCTATAACGCAAAGCCGCTGTTCGTTTATCTCAGTCTGCATCAAAAACACCTCCCTGCGTTGCCTTTTTGCCGTTTTTATGTTTGAATTTTATAGCGACAGCCTCAGATCATAATATCAGCAAAAATCCAACTGTCATACTTTTCGTAAAAATTTTTCTCAGTTCAATACTTGATACAAAAGGCCGGAAATGAAGAATATTTCTCCATTTCCGGCCCTTTTCACGGCTGTGAATTCCCTGTTTATACTAGACTCCCATTAAAAGCAGACAAAGTCTGCTTTTAATGGGAGTCTAGTATTACTCTCTGCCGGCGCTTGGATTTATGAATCGGGCACATTTCATTATTAATATTGACTTCATTCGTGTAGAAGAGTATAATTCAATCATTAAATGCATCCGGAGGTGGCTATGTATATTTCGGTTAATGATGCCGCGACAAAGTTCAATATATCAAAACGGCGGGTTCAAATTTTGTGCAAGCAAGGTCGCATTAGTGGTGCAAATATGGTTAGTGGTGTGTGGCTTATACCAGAAAACGCCCCCAAGCCTGTAGATGGCCGCAGAAAGCATATTGATGTAAATCAAATGCGTTTTTTCGACATATCACAGAAGGCACTCACTATTGAAGATATATGCAAAACACTATCTATATCAAAAGCAACTGCAAAGAATTGGATTCGCTTGGGTAAGATTGTTCCCGATATTGGCGATCAGTTATTCAGCCCGGAATACATTGAAAGATTTGTTGCTGAGCTAAAATCGGGTGATAACACGAAACTCAAAAGCCGCAGGAACAAAAAAAGTGCAACAGGTAAAGTACTTTACAAGGACTATGTTCATACTGCGAGCAATCAAAAATTAGTTGCTGAGCTGTTAGAACTTGGCGTAATTGAGGATGAAAAAGATTTGTTGGTAGTCCTTGCTAATTTCGCCGTCCAGCTCTATTACCAAAGTCGCGGCATTTTATATTCGGACAATAATGTTTTGCAGAACTTCCTATCTCAAACACAGACTGATGATTTTCATATCCTGATCAGAGACTTGATTGGAAATTATGCTGTTGATTCTTCTATAATTAACAAACTGCGCTCTGCACTGACAAAAGAAATTCTTTTTGTAAAGGGAGAAGACTCGTTAGGTTTTGTCTACATCTCTTTGCGCGATATTGGCCAGCGCAAAAGTTCAGGCACTTATTACACTCCGGAGAAGGTTGTAAACGAGCTGATTGAAAGATTGCATGAGAATGATGCTGATTTGAACGCAAGAACAATCTGCGATCCTTGCTGCGGTACAGGAAACTTCTTGTTAAGCCTTGGTGCAAAGGGATTAGATTATTCAAACTTATATGGTCAGGATATTGATCCGATAAGCGTCTATCTGGCCCGAATTAACATTGCACTTTTGGATCCCCAACTGTCTGCTTCAGATCTTCGCTCCAGAATCATCATAGGCAATACATATTTTGAAACTTTTTCACAAAAGTTTGATGTAATTCTCGGCAACCCTCCTTGGGGCAGTGATTTTTCAGCGGAAGATGCCCTCAGATGCCGCAAACTGTTCAAGACTGCGGTTGGAAAAAGTATTGAGTCTTATGATTTGTTTGTGGAAAAAGCCTTGTCCATGCTTTGCCGTAATGGTGTGCTGGCCTTCGTTCTTCCAGAGGCTATTTTGAGTGTTGCCGCACATGACACTGTAAGAAGGCTGATGCTTGACTCCTGTTCTTTCAAATTTATCACTTACTTGGGTAATGTTTTCTCTGGCGTTCAGTGTCCTTCCATTATCCTCGGTATTACACCGGATGATGATAAAACCGTAGTCGGTTGTAAGGTTGCAACAGGAAGCGATAAATTCACGATATCGCAGCCAAGAAGTTTTTCTGACTGTGCACTTTCCCTCAATGTATCTGATGAAGAAAATGAGTGCCTGAGCGCAATTAGCGGTATTGAAAATGCAGTCTATTTGAAAGGAAATGCAAAATTTGCGCTCGGCATTGTGACCGGGAATAACAAGGAATACATCTCCAATGAAAAGCGTGATGATAATGAGGTTATCTTAAAAGGCAGCGATATTCAAAGATACAGTATGGCAGCATCCGGAAACTATATTCGGTTTACACCAGAGTCTTTTCAGCAAGTAGCTCCTGCTGAAATGTACCGGGCAAAAGAGAAATTGTTGTATCGTTTTATCAGTGAAGTTCCTGTTTTTACTTATGACAATCAGCAAACACTTTCGCTAAATAGCTGCAATATTGTCATTCCTGAAATTGATGGTCTTAAGATGAAATATATTCTTGCGATACTCAACTCAAGTGTTGCTGCCTTCTTTATTTCCAAGAAATTCAACTCCGTCAAATTGCTCCGCTCGCATATTGAGCAAATGCCTATACCTGTAGTCTCTGCAGATGTTCAGGCTGCTATAATAAAAAAAGTAGACCGCATAATGAATTCTTCCGAAAACATCAGCGGCCTATATGAAGATTTGGATAGCGATATTATGAATTTGTATCAGCTATCAAAAAATCAAGCGACCGTAATCAGGTCCGCTTTGACTGGCAAAAACCTCTTCCTGTGAAAAAACAATATTCTAATGCAGACAGTACTCAATGAAAGAGGCAACTTTTAGCGGCTTCCGTTTCTTTATTGCTCCGGAAAATATTACCTCATTTTTATTGCCTTGTGAAGTCAATAAATCATAGTATTTTCCGTTGGCAGGGGTAATTCCTTCGAGATTTTGAATCATTAACTGAGCAAGCTCCCGTAGTTTGTGCCAAAAGCAAAGATGCCCCGCTGAAAATCATTCAAATCGACTCTCATTTACTTCTCTAATGCTTTAAGCAGATCAAATAGTTCTTCATACGTAAGCCACTGAACAAAATGGTTTTGCATATGATAATCAATGCTGCTGCGATTGAGATGGAATTGCCCCTCGCCCTCGTTGCCCTTGTGCTGTTTATCCGAGTATCCAAAACAAGACAGAATTTCATTGGAGTACATCTTAAAAATGGCAATGTGATCGGCAAAGAACAGACCGTAATAGAGAACATCAAATTCTGATCGTTTCACCTGCTGAATGTTACAATCAAAATCATAATTGTACATATCGGTGCTATTAAGCGCGCGATTGCCAAGATTAGCTTTTTTACACTGGTCAATAGCGTTATGGCGGTTAATCACCGCCTCGTTAGCTTTCATAACAGTAGAGAACTTAATCTCGATTCTATGATGACCAACTTCATCATAGCGATCATGGAACTGGTTGTGGGATTTCGTAAAGCTGTATAGGGCTTCAATCATGAGCTCTGCAACTGTACCAAATCTACGGGTTCTAAGGGCAAAAATACCGTCACGAAATTCTCTGATTTCATTTGTCATTTTCATGTCCTCCTTTTTTCAAAAAAGCCGGCATGCTTTGATGTTGAGCGCAATGGCAATTCGACATTTTTATGAGATATGCCGTTTTCTGCATCCATAAAAAATGCAGTTTTTTTATATTCACGAACTCAAATTGATATCAAGGTATGTATAGCATAGCATAATTCACATGATTTTGCAATTTTTTGCCGAAATGTCGTATAATTATGAATTTCATATGTTTTAAAACCTGGCCCCACAAGCCTTTTGTTGCTAACATATGGTAGTGTCAAGAGTTATGCGCAAATTTAATTTGCAGACTCCGGCCAAATGAGGTCAGCCGGCAATAGAGGCGTCTTCCAGAGCCGTCTCTAAGTGCTTCATGTTCATGTACTTTTTGTTGCCCCACTGGGTACCAGCTACATGACGCAGCCGGGCACAGACCAGCATCAAAGCCGAATTGCCGTCCGGGAAGCAGCCGACCACCCTTGTCCTGCGCCGGATCTCCATGTAGTGGTGAGGTTCCGGTCATAATGACCGCTGCGGTAGCCCCGACAGGCCTCGCTGCGCTCATAGCGAGCTGCCTGAGTCAGCTGCTCGGCCTCCTGCTCCAGCAGTTCATTCAGTGTTTCTTCCACGCTGCCGCGAACCAATTCTTTCAGTTGCCCCTTGATTACTTCCTCATTTAGCTGTACAATCTTCTCGGACATAGTTTGCTTTCTCCTTTCAGAATGGTGTGTGGTGACTTCATTCTACCAGAGTCTGCAAACTATGTCTTTCTTTTTTGCTATCTAAATTTGCGCAATTTATTATACCTTATCTAAGAATCGACAACCTGATATTAGCTTTATTCAAGTGCATAGCACCAGAAAGTGGGCCAGCTGTCATTTAACAGCTGGCCCAAAGAGGTGAAAAGCGCGAAGCACATGGTTGTACGGTTTACCTGACAGTATGCTCTCTACATTATCCCGAACAGTCTCATGCAGAGGACGACAATGGGAATTGAAATCACTATGCGTTCAATGAATATAACAAACATCTGCCAAAGATTCAGCGGAACTCTGGATGTGAGTATAAGTGTGCCAATGTCCGTTATATATACTATCTGAAGTATGCTCATGCAGCCGACCAGAAACTTTGTGGGCAAAGCTGTCATTGTCCCGCCTATAATAACAGGAATAAACTGATCAGCAAATCCTACAAGGATGGCAGAACCGGCCTGCATTGCCTCCGGTATTTTAAACAGGCTCAGATAGTAGCCGAGGGGCATGCCAAGATAATCAAAAATATTCGTATAGGTTGCAATTATGAGTGCTATCGTGCCAAACGCCATAATGCACGACATCGTGGAAACCATAAGATTGAGGGCACTGAATGCCCCTCTCTTCACAAATTCTCCGAACCCGGGGGCCTCCTTTGCCCGTGCGCAGGCCTGCATGTAGCCCAGCTTCAAGCCGGACACGCCACCGACGTTTGTCTCATCGGGTGCCCTTTTCCCACTGACAGAATCATAGTTTTCAGGGAAGCGTGAAAGAGGCCACAGCCTTGGCATTATAATGGCGCAAGCTATACCCGCTATTACTATAGTAAGATAAAAGACACCAAACATGTCCCCCACTCCCACCATAGATGCTATAAGCGAGCAAAGGCTAACACTCAGTAAGGAAAAGTTGCAAATTATAATCGCCGCTTCCTTGGCGTTATAAAGACCGTTTTCAAACTGAGAAATCGTAAGATACGCCCCACATACACTGGACCCCATCCATGAAGTAACGCAGTCTATCATGGCCCGCCCCGGAACCTTAAACAGTACTCTTGAAACTCTGGTAAATATAGAGCTGAGCAGCTCCATGAGGCCATAGTCGGTAAGTAATGGCAGGAAAAATCCGCCTATCAGATACCACATCATACATGTAGGGAGAATTGTCTCAAGCATGTTACTGCCGGTATCTGCCGACCAGATCACCTCAGTTCCTACCCTGAAATATGTAATAAGGGCAAGAACGGCTCCGATAATTCTTACAACTGTCCAGAAAGCATCCGGAGAGAAAAGCTCATTGAGCTTTTCTCTCTTTGCTATCTGTGGTATTGGGTGCAGCTTGTGGATGACCGTTATAAGCGTAGAAACAACTATTACAACAACTACAATTGGTATAAGTGCCGCACCCAATCCCTTTTTAATAAAATTGCCAATGATACCAACAATCAGTTCTGAACTGCCGTTATAACGAACAGGGACCAAAAAAAGCAAAACACCAAGGAGCGACGGGAAAATAAGTTTTAACATTGTTTTCCTTGTGTTTGTCATAGGAATCAGTCCTTTCAGTCGACAAAATGTGTGCCGGTCAGTCCTTTCAAGGCGTTAACTGCATTATCAAGGCTTGTAATTATAGCCGTTCTGGTTTTACAGGACTCAGCAAACTTCACAGCGGTTTCCACCTTTGGCAGCATACTTCCGGGAGCAAAATGTCCCTCGCTTATGTACTGCTTTGCCTCCTGTGCGGAAAGGCGATCCAGATTTTTCTGGTCGGGCTTGTTCCAGTTAATTGCAACCTTTTCTACCTCAGTGAGAATCAGGAGAGTATCCACGCCCAATTCCTCTGCCAGAAGCTCCGCTGCATAGTCTTTATCGATCACAGCGGCAATGCCTTCTGTTCTGCCGTCGTCTGTCTCAACAACCGGAATTCCGCCTCCGCCGCACGAAACAACTATGGCGGTCTTTGCCAATGCCTTGATGGATTCGATTTCTACAATCTTCTGCGGGATGGGGGACGCAACTACTCTTCTCCATCCTCTTCCCGCATCTTCCTTCATGCAATACCCTTTTTCATTAAGAAGAGCTGCCTCTTCTTCCGAGTAAAAGGGACCTATCGGCTTGCTGGGATTATTGAATCGCTCATCATTCCTGTCAACAACTATCTGCGTTGTCAGTGTTACCACGGGGGTTTTAATGCCGCGGGCTTTAAGCGCGTCACCCAGGGCCTGCTGGATATGATACCCGATATATCCCTGACTCATGGCCCCACACACATCAAAGGGCATTGCCGGGGTAACATCCTTCGCCGTTTCAGAGGCCAGCAAAATTCGTCCCACCTGAGGTCCGTTCCCATGCACAATAGAAAGCTCATAGCCTTCCTGACACAGCTCGGCCAGATACTCTGCTGTCTTTCTAACTACAGCCAGCTGCCCTTCCGCAGTGTTTGCCACACCTTTGGACTGAAGAGCGTTACCTCCGAGGGCAACAACAATTTTCTTCATTTTGTGCCCTGCCTCAATACTTGGCTATGTTCTTGGTAAGGCAATGGATACCGCCGCCACCGCTGAGGTTAAGAGACATTGCATAGACGGGGATAACAGTACGTCCGGGGTATGCACTGCGAAGAATATTCATTGCTTCCTCGTCGCGCTGCTTTATCTTCTCGCTCTTACCGGGCTGCCAGTAGCTCTGGGCTATAACAACATCGTTGCACACGAGGTAGTTCACGTAGCTCTGGGCAGGCTGCATAATGATGTTGCCTTCCGGGGAGGGAGTGCCGTCATCCAGCAAATTGTCGCCGTTATCCGAGAAGCGCTTGCCCCAGGTTCTGTTCTGTCTGTCTGCGGGAGTTGTCAAAACATACTCGGGGATGGGGGCAGGGATTCTTATGATTTTGATGGGATTGCCCTCGCAGTCCGTCTCCTTGGACAGACGCTCATAAGCCATATCGCATCTCTCTTTTGTGATTCGTGCAGATTCAAGCTCCTGTGCCTCTTCTTCACTGATTTCAAGAAGAAGGACAGTGTTTTTGTCCACGAAGCGTGCAATCTCATCTACATGACCGTTGGCAGAGCCTGCACGGTATACGGGCTGGCCATCAACATAGTCAAGTACACCTATGGTAGACTCTTCGTCCTCCCAGGTGCTGTAGGGTATCCAGAAAATCTTCTCAAGATTAAAGAGCTTCTTGAACTCTGCTTCAACCTCTTCCTTGGTCTTGTCCGGGTTTCTCTTGCGCACCTCAGTGTCCTCTACAGCCATCATAATACCGGCGCCGTTGAACTCCTTGTCGCCACCCTCAGAAATCATGGTTGATGCAACCAGATTGGTGCAGCCCAGTTCAATAGCCATGTGGGGACCATACTTTTTGCACATTATGGACATTTCGCCGTCTTCCTCGCCCATGCCGTACATATCAAAGCGGAAGTGAACACACTGAAGCTCTCCGTCCTCATTACCCATGATGTCGGGGCCATAGTCTCTGGCCCAGTGCATTTTGTCGGGAATTTCGGTGATGATGACATCGTTAAGGTCTATGCCGCCTTCTTCCAGCATCTCTCTGCAGCGTGCAGAAGAGCCGGGCCAGCCGCAGTTGATGATTATCTTATCAACATGACCAATCAGATTTGCAATTATCTCATGTACTGTTCCCTCGGGGAACACACCCTTTACAGGCTCAATAAGGCGGGGCCAGCCCACAACGATTGCGGCCTGTTCCTCAAAATCCGAGCCCATTCTAAATTTCTTATCAGCCATTTTTTTCTCCTTTAATTTGTATTCGGTAAATGCAGGCTTGCTATCCTCAGACAACGATAAAGCCTACCACAAGATAGAATGCCAGAGTAATGGCACCGGCAATGAGAGCATAGGGCCGCTCACTCTTCATAAGGTCAACGGGATTGGAATTAAGCTCTTCGCCTATGTACATAACAAGTGCGCCGCGGGGGCTGATGGTGGTGCCGAAGGTCGCTGCTGAGAAGATGCAGGCTGCCAGCAGGAAGGGGCTGATGCCCAGTGCGTTGGTGATAGGCAGGCAGGAAGTCATGAACAGTGCAGTGACAGGCCAGAAAATACCGGTCAGAGTGCCGATTGCGGTTGCAGCAACAAAGAAGAATGCAAGGACCGCACCCGGAACAAGAACGCTTGCAATTGCCTGTACGAGTTCGGGGAAGCCGATAAGCTTGACGAGGGTGGTGAGCATATAGCCTATCATCAGGTACACGGTGGGCTTGAACATACCGAACATGCCTTTCCAAAAGCTGTCCATAAACTCTGAGAAAGTCATAATTCTGCGGGCAAGGAACCAAATCAGCTCAATAAAGATGACTATAAGGCAGGCAACAGCCAGGTCGCCGTTGTAGTATATACCAAAGCCAAGAAGAATAACAAGGGGAACGATAAAGTCAATGGGCTTGGCCTTGCTCTCAGTCTCGAAGGTATCGTCTTCAATGCCGTAGACGGAGAAATCGTAGGTGCCGTCCTTAACCTTCTGCATAGCAGTCTTGATGTTGCCAAAGCCGGGGATCACACCCAGAGAGAAGAGAAGAACAATAGCAAAGAGAATAACAGGGTATACAAACAAGGGCATTACCTTGGTAACGAAGTCCAGAGTGCCGCTGGAAGTAATGCCTGCATCTTCCATAACCTGCACGAAGTAAACGGACCAGGTTGCCATGGGAATCCAGCTGACCAGAGGGATACCGAGAGAGATTATGAGCACGCCGATTGCTTCGATGGGCAGTCTGTTCTTCTTGCCGATGGTCTTGCCGTAAGAGTTGAGAACCGCTGCCTTGAGGAATTCATCCGCATAAACGACGATAGAGAGGATGATGATGGAAAGGAAAGACTTCTTGGTGTTGCTTGCAAACTTCTTTGTTACCCAGTTGGTAAATGCAACAGTTGCACCGGAATCAAAAAGCACCTGAGTAACAACACCTACAAACAGGGTGAATATAATTACCCACATGTAGCCGGGTGCGCTGCAAGTATCGGCCAGGAAGTTGTAGAACATTACGGGAAGATTAAACTCTCCTGCCTCAAATGCGTAGATTATCAGTGCAGAGATAATACCTGCAATACAGGATTCAAATGCGCGTTTGGTCTTTAGAATCATCACAAACGCAATTATGATGGGGACTAAACTGAGAACATACATAACTTTCACTCCTATATTTATTTATTCGTTAACTGCCCAAAGCAGTTGACTTCCAAGGTTGTGCTTCTTAAAGGGCATCGTTGCCAAGCACGGCGTATGTGACGGCCTTAATGGTGTGCTGTCTGTTCTCGGCCTCCTGGAAAATATATTTCGCATTATCCTCAAAGACCTCGTCAGTAACCTCAAATCCCTTTTCGAGGAACTTCTTAAGCTCCGGATCGGAAACAGCATTAACAAGCTTTCTTGCACCGCTGTGATCTGCATTGTGGGTAGCCGGCAACTGATGGATAAATATGGCATCGGGATTTCCGGTTCTCTCCATCAGCTCTCTGGTTACCTGATAGTCGCGGTACTTCTTTATACCGGGAAGCCATGCTATGGCAGAATTGGTAAAGAAGCCCCAGTTCTCAGTGCTTACTACATCGGTGCCCTTGATTTCGTCCAGGTCCTCTGTCTCAATAAATGTGCACTGAGGATTGTATTTCGCATACAGCTCCTGAACAAACTTCTTCTGGTGTTCGGGCATCGCTCCGGACCAGCCCTCAAGCACAGTGCCCTTGGGGTACTCTGCATAGAACTGTTCCTGCTCGCTCTTGGTAAGAAGAGAAACCGCCTCCTCCTGTGACATGAAAGAAGTAATATACTTGAAGTTCATACCAAGCATTGCGCAGGCCACAGCATAGGAGTATACGCAGCATGCTCCGCCACGGCCTACATATGTAAAGGTCTTGCCCTTAAAGCCGTCACGGCCGTACACCTCATCCAGGGTCATAAAGTCTGCCAGCATCTGGGTGGGATGCTCATGCATGGTGTAGCCGTTGATAATAGGTATACTGCTGTATCCTGCCATTGTTTCAAGCTGTGCGTGGTCCTTGCCTCTGTAGGCTATAACATCGTACATAGCAGAGAAAACTCTCATGGAGTCCCGTATAGTCTCTTTTGTACCAAAGTGGGAGTTGGACAGATATGTAGTGCCGAGTCCAATGTCCTGGGCCGAGGTCTCAAACGCACATCTGGTACGTGTAGACTCCATCTCAAACAGCATCAGCATATTTCTGTTGATGTTCTTTCTCTGGTCTGCACCTTTTTTCTTTTCATCTTTCAGTCTGATGGCCAGATCAAGCAAGTACCTGATCTCTTCCGGAGTGAAATCCTCCAGCTGCAAAAAGTGCTTACCTTTAAATGTTCCTTCCAGCATAATTAACCTCCATGTGCAATAATATACAAACATAAATGTATGTTTTTTAAAGCAAAAAGAGCTTACCGCCCTTGCCCAATACATACAAGAATGTATGTATTGGGCAAAACAAAATGATCCATATTATGTGATCATTTTTAGAATAAGCTCAACATATTTTTCTACCTGTGTGTCATCGATTTCCTCAAAGCCTTCCACAGCATAGCCATGAACCGAATTATAAGTGTCAACACCCAGCAGAAAAGAGAAAATAAGCATAGAGAGCATTTTTGCGCTTTGTGTATTTATAAATTCGCCCTGCTGCTGCCCTCTTTCAATTTCACGGCCAATAATTTCAAGGGCCATTTTATCCAGCTTCTCCTGGCGGTCGTGCAAATCCTGCACTTCCTGACATGCTTCTACTTTATAACGTATAATCGTGGTATACACATTAGGCACCATTTTCTTCCTTATGTTGTAGATAAGGAATTTTCTCATGGTCTCATAAGCCGAGTCGTAATACACTATGTTCTCATAAATATCTGTGTAAAACTGCTCGTACCTGTGTACTACCTCATCGAGGAGGTCTTTCTTCGTGCTGAAATTCCAGTAAAACGCTCCTCGGGTAAGCCCCACACCCTTAACAACGTCCTCAAGCGTAGTCTTAGAGTAGCCCTTTTCCAGAAAATTCTTTATTGCAGAGTCTATCAAAAGGTCCTTTGTTTCCTTGCTGCAATGCTGCCGCGCCATACGCCAACCTCCTGTCTGTAATTAGATATTAGCTCATTAATTCCAGCGTGTCAAGGAAAATACATTCGTGTATGTATTTTTGTAAGCTACAACAAAATTCAATCTGAAAATTTGTAGATTTGCCACATGAAAAGACATTTACTTTATCTGGCATGATTCAAATCATTCGCCTTTACATTGTAATCAGCAGTTGTTCTTGACCATTCCTTCGTAATCTCTTCTCTGCTTACGCAGCAATGATGCTCAACAAAAAACTCTTTAAATCCCTTAATACTGTCGAGCTGATCAAGGTAGTGATTATAGCTATTAATGTTTCTTCTATGGCTTGTTTTTTCTTCCGAATCTTCAGGCTTAAAACTGATTGTCCATGCAGCCCCGCGATTAGGTATAAAAGTATTGGGATATTCCAGCCGATCGAAGTGATAGTCATCCGGTATACGTGCTGCGGTTAGTTTCGCAGTAACACGATGTTCAGCAGAGGAAATGCCTTCATTGCGAAAAGCATACATACCAGCTCACCTCAGTCCTCGTATACTTCTTTCAACAGAATCCGCTTTTCAAAGCCGCCGCACTTTGTGGCCTTTTCAGCGCGAACCTGCTCCAGGTCTTCCAGCGTGTAACCGCGCGCAAGAGCCGCAACATGTATCACTTCGAGCAAATCAGCAAGTTCCTCGATATTATGATCCTTATGACACTCGGCCAGTTCTTCATCAAGTTTGGCATCAACCAACTTCAGGTATTCTTCATCTGAAAGAATCTCAATTGAGCACGTTTTTCCGGATGAATGAATGATTTCAGGAATGCGATCACGGACAAGCTTATTGTAGGTGATAGTCATACGATCAACCTTCTCTTTCAAAACTTCTTGGAGATATTTTACCATTTATCTGTGCCACTGTAAACATTGGCCTTTCTTTTAGCTGTCAACTTTTATGCGTGTTTTGAGGTTCGAAGCCTTCTGCCTCTTACTTT
>JAQXLM010000081.1 GCA_029012125.1 Eubacteriaceae bacterium
CCAAGATAGAGAAAGATAACTTTGACACCGAGCACGACACCGCAGGGCAGAACCCCTGCCTTGCGGGATTACATATATCCTTGAAATACTTATCCAATTTCACAAGAAATCCCTCCTGCCAGTTATTCCTGACAGGAGGGACTGTTGTAAGTGTGATAAGCACACTTATATGAATTTATTTCGCTCTTTTCTTCTTACCGTAAACCGTTGTTCCGATTACACCTGCTCCGCTCACAAAGAGAAGTGCAATCCACAATGCCATATGGCTGTTATCTCCGGTCTGAGGAGACTTTGTATCGTTATCTACCACTGTTTTCGCATTAACGGTAAATGTTGTGGTAGCTGTGCCGCTTTCAGATACAATACCGATTGTATGCTCGTCGGCTGAAAGTGTTGCTACATAATCAGCCTTTAAGGTTACAACCGTACTGCCTTCCTTGACGGTATAATTCTTTTCATCAAGGGTTTTTCCATCAAGCTCAACTCGGATAAAATCGCTGAACGCCGCATTTGATTTGAAGGTAAGCTCTTTCTTTTCTCCTGCGGTTATGCTTTGTCCTTTGCCCTCAATAATTTCAGGCGAGAGCTTTGAAATTATCGTGTCATCAAGCTTAATTTCGTTTGTACCTGCTGCATTAGAGAAGTATTTCTTACAATCTTTACAATGCCAATACTCTTTATTTCCTGTTTCGGTTACAGTTGCGGCTTGTGCTTCGGTCTTGGTCAGAGTATGATTCGCATAATCCCCGTATTCTTGTTTACATATTCCACAAATCGCTTTCGTCTGACAGGTAGCAGCACCTCCTGCACAGGTATGTGAGCTAATCTTCCCTAGTAAGCTTGCATCAGAGATGGCAACAACAGGATAACCGCAAATCGTAGCAGGAATAGCAACCCCGGTCTTACCTTCTCCTAATGTTATTCCGGTAATTTTAACCTCTCCCTTGCCGGCATCAAGGCTGTATTTTACCTGGGATGCCGTAGCTGTAATTGGTTCAAATTCGCCAATTAACAGATTCTCCTTATCAGGCAAAAATATGCTTTTAAGGTTTGTGCACAGACTAAAAGCAAAACTGTCGATATTTGTAACACCGTTAGGAACATCTATGCTTGTAAGGCCTGTGCAACAACTAAAAGCACTATTTCCAATATTAATAAGCTGGGAATTATTTCCGAATGTAACATTATTAAGTTTACTGCATTTAGTAAAAGCACCGCTATTAATAGATGTAACGCTGTCTGGAATATCTATAGTTTCGAGACTTGTGCATGATTGAAAAGATCCCTGTCCGATAGTTGTAAGCTGGGAGTTTGTTCCGAATGCAACATCTTTAAGACTGTTGCATTCAAAAAACACATTCTTTTGATAGATGTAACACTGTCTGGAATATTTATACTTTCAAGGCTTGTGCATGAATCAAAAGCCTGTTCTCCTATTGTTTTTACACCATTTGTAATAATTACACTTGTAATGTTCGTATATTCAAAAGCCTTATTTCCGATAGTCGTAACGGGGTTTTCTCCAATTTTAGACGGGATGGTAATCTCGGTAGCTGAACCGGTGTACCCGGTAATCGTTACCTCACCATCGGAAATAGTGAAGCTAAAACCATCTTCTGATCCTAAAGATAACTCAATGGTACTTTCTTTCTGAACATTATAATCGCCCAATGTTTTTTCATTTTCTAGGACTTTCCCATTATACTTTAAGATCTGAAACGCTTCAGGATATCCGGTTTTGTCTTTGATTTTTGCCTTAACATTTTCAATACTATCACCGGATTCAACTTCAAGAGTCAAATTAGCCGCACCAGTAATACTCAAATCCACATAGATAGGCATAGCACTTGCGGAAACCGGTACAAGCGTAAGCACCATGCACAGTGAAAGCACTATGCTAAATAATCTTTTCTTCATTCTACTCACCTTTTTTAGTATTATCGTATTTTCAGGCCGAACTATCTTTCCGGCTGTATTTCTTAATATATAGTTTTCTTGCTCCAATCCTCATGTAATCAGGCCTTCCAGGGAGAATTCATATCGCATGGCAAGCTTTTCGAACAGTTCCTCCATGACTGACTGTGCCAGCTTTCTAATGTCAAGGCCTGCAATGTATGAAAGTACTTTTTCCATCTCATCCTCCGGCACCTTGCAGCATCTGAGTGCCAGAGTAAGGAATGTGTTCAGCTTCTGCTCCAGGGTGAAGTCTTCTGTGCATGGGTTTGCCATGTAGCCTCGCATCAGCCCTGATGTTCCAAGCTCAAGCTGATAGAAGTCCTGCTCTGTAAGCTCAGGCTGGTAGGATCCGAAGATTTCCTTAAGCTTCTTTGCCGTTTCCGTCTGAATGTAGTCAAGAGTGCTTTCCCGTGTGTAGGCTTCAACATATATATCCCTGAGGTTTTCATTAAGCTCCGTAAGTGTAAGCTGAATTGCAGTTTCTGTCGCATAGACATATACAGGCAGAAGCTCCGTTCCTGCAATATTTCTTGATATACTAAACTGGTTTTCATTCATGAATTTCACCAGCTCTAAAAGCACGCCTTCCTTGCTTGTAAAAAGGTTCTGAAAGCTGCTGCAGGAAACCTTTGCATCCTTTAGAATCTGCGTGGTTGAAGCATCTTTATACCCTTTCTCAAGAAAGAGCCGTACGCACACCTGCAGAATACGCTTCTCTGTATTTGCTACGTCGTTTTTTCGTGCCACTGATAGCCTCCTTGTTATTCCATGGTAGTACTACCATCATAACCGATTTTCACTACTTTTTCAAGATAAATCGTTCGCCTGACCGCAGCTTTTTTGAGGAGTCAAATCTTAGCTTTCATGTACAAGGGAGCTTTCGCTCCCCGTGTTATCTCGCATCCCATTCACGGGAAGGCTCTGTGAGATTAGGCATTCTCTCTTTCGTGAGTTCAACCATCTTTCTGAACTCTTCCTTGGTGAGTGTTACGCCTCTTGACATTTTTTCGTGATTCTCATCCCAGTCCCTTATTCATCTAAATAGTTTCTTTTCCCAAAAATAAGTCGATTGCATTTATATTATGTACACCTTCCTGTTGATCTCTGAGCTTGTCAAGTGAAATAATATAACGAGGATAACCATCTCTTATATCCCTTCTCTCTCTTTAATTCGTTCAGTAGCTTTTATATCCTCACCATGCAAAGTATAAGCCACCTGTATATATGCATATTCACCGCTTTTGCTTCTCACTATAAAGTCGCATTCCAGTTTTCCTATTTTTCCAATGTTAATCTGGTAATCATGGCTTGCTAAAAACAGAAACACAATGTTTTCAAGCGAAGGGTCGAAACTTAATCTGTTATCCGTATTCATGGCAAAATATATAGCCAAATCAGATAAATAATACTTCTGGTCTCTCTTCAAAGACTTTTTACTTTTGAGGTCGAAGCGGTTACATTCATAT
>JAQXLM010000082.1 GCA_029012125.1 Eubacteriaceae bacterium
GACTGGTATCGGGTGCAGCAGCATGTCACGATATAGGCAAATACGGTTGTAAGAAGGGTGAGGAAAAGAGAGTACCATATCTTCACTATTACTATACAGATGTTTGTACGGAGCGTTTTAACATGCCTCTTATCGGGCATATTGCAGCAAATCACTCCACCTGGGATCTGGAACTGGAAAACCTGTCAGTAGAATCCCTGCTCCTTATATACGCCGATTTCAGGGTCAAAAGCAGCAGAGATGAGAAGGGCAACGAAATAGTGCATTTCTACAGCCTGAAAGAGGCATTTCAGGTCATCCTGGACAAGCTGGACAATGTGGATGAGGCAAAGGAGCTTCGCTACAGAAGGGTATATAACAAGCTTAGAGATTTTGAAAACTACATGATTGAGCTCGGCGCCGAAACCGAAATTCAAGGTGTTTCGTCTGAAATCAAGGCTCCGGATGTAAAACAGAAGCCACATCCGAATATGGCATCTTTGACGAGAAATGAAATCGTAGATGCCATAAAATGGACTGCGGTAGACCACAACATAAGGCTGATGAACAAATTCTACAGTGAAGAGGAATTCGGCAACCTTCTGGAGGCGGCTCGCAGTGAAAAGCAGTGGAGAAGGCTGCGTACCTATGTGGCAATTCTGGGTGAGTATTCCACATACATGACAGAAAAACAGAAGATGATGACAATTCGTTTTCTTTTCGAGATGCTGTCCCACAGAGAGAGCGATATCAGGCATCAGGCCGGTGATATTCTGGGTCAGATTATTGCCGGTTTTAACACGGAATACCGAAAAGAGATACCGGAGGGGGCTAAGCTGTCAAAGAAGAGAGTAACCAGTCTTACTCTGTGGAAAAAGCTGGTGGAAACCATGCTCATTCCCGATCATAAGCTTACTGACGAGCACAAAAAGCGTATAGCATATACTCTTAAGAACGTGATTACCACATTGCTGGAGAATTGCTCCGATGACGCAAAGGGAGCATACATAGATGTAATTCTGTCATGGTGCAACAGAAAGGAGCTTAACGAGCTTAATAAGACTGCACTTCTGAGAGTTGCTACGGAGATAAATCCTGACGATCTTACCCCTAAGCAGAAAAAAGCATTTCTGACCTTTGCCAACAGAATGATGAGAGAAGAAGCACTGAATCTGCGAATCGCCGGAGCAAAGGTAAGACACTGGTTCGGCGTTGTTTCCGATGCCCAGTATCTGAAGAAGATACGGGAGATAACCAATACGGAGACAATTACAACTGCCAGCGCCCTGCCTGAAATGTTTCTGGACGACCTGAAGGCCAGAACCCATTGGTCCGTCAAAGCAGCCAACATTTCAGTTATGCTGGACTATCTGGAGACCTCAGGCGATGAGGGTACAACCCTTCATGTTGCAACTCACCTGGCTAATCTGATAAAGGTAAGTGAGACTATTACCGTAAGACACGCGGCAGGAGAAGGTCTACTGCGGATTATTGACCGCCTTCTTCCTGAGCAGAGAAACGAAATTGCCGTAGAATTAGGTAAGGGTCTTGAGATAGGAGACTATCAGTTCTCCAAGTACATTCCAAACTATCTGGGTAGAATAATGCTTCATCTGCCACCGGGAGAACTTGACGAACTTATTTCTGACCTTGATATATTCCTGAATCAGACAAACGGACAGGTTGCTGCATCCGTGCTTCATACCTTAGGCGTTCTTTTGGAAAACTACAGCATGTATCGTCAGAATTACGGTGATGCAGAAAGCGAAGAAAAGACAGAAGAAAGAAAAAAGAGAGTTTTGAACCTGATTTCCAAGGGATTTGGACACTATATCGGAGAAATAAGCCAGGAAGCTCTGTGGACTATAGGTGTTAACCTATTCGCATCATCAAAACTGACTTTGATGGAAAAATACGAAATATTCCAGCATATCAGTAAAAAGCTGATGACTATATATGAGAACAAGAGAGAAGGAAACCTGGACTTTTTCAACAATGCTGCAGCGTTCAGACATCTGTATGATTTCATATGCAGTTATGAAATAGAGGTTGGAAATTTCAACCTGAAGAATCCGGATAAGGTTGCCTTCTTCCCGGGAACCTTTGATCCATTCAGCCTGAGTCATAAGGCCATTGCTACGGAGATTACGGGCAGAGGTTTTGAGGTTTATCTTGCAGTGGATGAATTCAGCTGGTCCAAGAAGACCCAGCCTCATTTACAGCGTCGCAGAATTATGAGCATGTCTGTAGCTGACCAGAATGACATCTTTCTGTTCCCGGATAATATTTCCATAAATATAGCCAATACAGAGGATATTAAGAAACTTAAGGATTATTTTAAGGGCAGAGAACTGTATTTCGTTGCGGGAAGTGATGTAATAGATAACGCATCATGCTACAGAGCAACGCCTACAGAAAACTCTATTCACTCTCTGAATCATATCATTTTCAAGAGGGACTCTGATGAAATCGGTCAGGGCTTCATTTCCCTTGACAAAAAAATATATCCGATTCAGGGAGACATTGTGAACCTGACTCTGGAAAAAATATATGAGGATATCAGCTCCACCAGAATACGCGAGAACATAGATTTGAACCGTGATATCTCCAATCTGATAGATCCTATAGCTCAGAACTACATTATGGATCATGGACTGTATATGAGAGAGCCGGCCTACAAGCATGTTCTTCAGTCAAGGGATATACAGATTGAAAACCTTGAAAAGAGAGGTTCATCGGTACTTGACGATATAAAAAATGAGCTGAATCAGAGAGGCTATGACATCAAAAAAATCCAGGCATATCTGGATAGAGAGGATGTGTCCTCCTTTGCAATCAGGGATGGATCCAGAGATAACAGAGTAGTTGCTCTTGCTGCGGTAAACAAGCTGGACAGTGTTGATCTTTTGAAGGAATTCGGTGACCAGGATACAGCGGAATACATTCGTGCTCAGGCCGCAGGAGCAATTTCCGTAATCGGAGGCTTCTATTGCAGCAGAAATACGGTTATTTCATCCATAGAACAGACACTTCTGATAGAGGTTTTGTCAGAACTGATAAAAAAGGACTATACATACGTTGTTTATCATCCTTGTGAAAAGGCGGGGACAAACAAGCGTATTGCCGAGATAATGATGAAACAGGGCTTTATAAACATCTCAGGAAGAGAAGATAAGCCTCTGTATGCGGCCAATATGAAAAAGCCTATAATCGTTTTCAAGAATGTTTCAACAATCATCAAGAGCCCTCTGAATGAAAACGCTCGAGTTTTGCAGACTGTTGAAACAGCACACAACAGGCTGCTGGAGCAGATTACATCCCTGTTTCCGGGTGAACTGATTATTTCATATAACGCCGGCATAATGCATCACAAGATGATTAACCTTATCACAAGGATTAACGATGTGCCGACGGTTCCGAGAAAGAACAAGATATACGGTCCGTATATTACCGTGCCTTTCGGAAAGTTCCTCGAGAACAACGTAGTGCCGAATACGGTTACCAAATCACTTCACACAGAAAAATACTACAACACGGAAATAACCAACTTTACAGTTGAGGAAAGCCGTCACTACGCTCCAATTGACGATCAGATCAAGATGATTAAATCCTTCAACAGGCCGGTTCTGCTGGTGGACGATCTGCTGTACAAAGGCTACAGAATGAACAAGATAGACCCTATTCTGAAAGCCAATAATGTAGAGGTTGTGGATACGGTTTTTGGCGTTCTGACCGGTAGAGGAAAAGACCTTATGACTATCAAAGAGCGTAAAGTGGACAGTGCCTACTATGTTCCTAATCTGCGCTTCTGGCTGGATGAATGCTCCCTGTACCCATACCTGGGCGGAGACAGCATCAAAGCTCCCGGCGACAGCGTTGCGGATCAGAAAGCTATTCCGGCTCTTAACATGGTGCTTCCGTACTCTATTCCTACATTCCTGGGAAATCTGTCTGTAAGGCGGATGTACGACTACTCAATGACCTGTCTTGAAAATGCAAGGGACATTCTGAGAGTTCTGGAGGAGGAATACCAAAACGTATTCGAGAAGAAGCTGACTCTAAAGAGACTGGGAGAGGTTATCACTTCGCCGAAACTGATAGAGGTAGGACGTCATCTTGAATGTGATGAGAACATTGCAACCTCCGTTCATGTGGAGAGAGACATAGAAAGGCTGATAAGACTGAAGGGTATTTTAAACAATGAGTAAAAGACTATCTGAACTGTTTTCTGAAATGGAAGAACTGAAATTGCCTATGCCGCTTAAGGACAGAGGCAACAGAGTTAATCTGCTGGCATTGGGAGACGTAGGTTCTACCCTGTTGCTGGGACTTAAGCTTCTGGGAGGGGAAATAATAGACTCTATTGGCATCTATGATGTTAATCCCAAAATGGCAGAGCGATATGAGATTGAGATGAATCAGATCGGTCTTCCTTTTGAAACAGGGAATGCCTTGCCAAGGGTAGAAATTGTTGAAGAGAGAAGCCTTTTTGACTGTGACATGTTCGTATTCTGCGCCAGCAAAAGTGTGCCGGCAATAGGCGCAGGGGGAGATGTGCGAATGGCTCAGTTTGAGGCCAACAGATTAATAGGGGAGCATTACGGAAAAATGGCCGGAGAAGCCGGCTTCAAAGGCATTTTTGCAGTGGTTTCCGATCCTGTGGACCCACTGTGTAAGGCTGTTTTGCTGTCGTCCGGTCTGAATCCGGCGCAGGTGAAAGGCTACGGGCTTGGTGTAATGAACAGACGTGCCGTGTATTACGCAGAAAGGGATGGGCGGTTTTCCTCATACCTTAGGGAAGGACGTGCCTTCGGACCTCACGGTGCAGACCTTGTAATCGCCAACAGCATTGAAAACTATGACGATGGGCTGAGCCGTGAACTGACAAAGCTGACAACGGAGTGCAATCTTAAGGTAAGGGAGCTGGGCTTCAAGCCTTACTATGCACCGGCTATTTCATCAGGGGCATATTCTTTGATACTCACACTTAAAGGGGAATGGAATTACAGTTCGCTGTGGTTCGGACGAGGCACGGACGGTGCTTTCCTGGGTGTGAGAAACCGACTGACAGCTGAAGTAAATCAAAGCCCGGATGAAACCGGATTTTTTGCAGAATTCGAAAATCCTCAGCTGCCGGATGCCTTGTTTGAAAGAATTGAGAATGCATATGAAAATTTAAGGAGTATAAAGTACGATTAGGGGGTCTTATATGTGCGGGGAGATTTTGAAAATACTATACCTGAGGGACAGGGAATCAGATGAGGCATCCAGAATAGAAAGATGCCTGGATGCAATCAGAAAAACGGAGGAGTTTCAGCGCATGGGCCGGATGGGGGAAGCGGAACACTTCTTTGAAGAGGAGCTGCCTCACCGTCTTATTATCGCCGTGGAGCTTGATGAGTACGGAACCAATACCGGACTGGACAGTTTTATAAGGGAGCTTCGTGGCTGTGAAGAAACCAAATCCCTTAGTGGTGCTGTCTGCGGAATGATAATCGACGGAAGGGGTGACCTGTACACCAAGGATGTGGCTCGAAAGCTTGCTCTGGCTCTGTCAAATGCAGGGGCGATTCTTCCGGGAAAACCTCTGGTAGAGGCAACAGGCAGCCTTAGAAACTTTGATATTATCGCGCGGAATATGAATACTGACAACATGGGAGCCTATATAAAAAGCTGTACGGACCTGGTTCGAAAGGTTGTAGCCTTTGATATTGAAGAATACATTATCAACATGCCTCAGATTCTGGCCATTCACGCCAGCAGCAGAAGAACCTCCAACAGTCTGGCTCTTTGGGGTAAGGTAGCCAGTTATCTGGAAGGCAGGGCGGAAATCAAAGAGGTTCAGATTCGCAACGGAAAGATATGGGACTGCAGAGGCTGTAAGTTTGAACAGTGTCTTCATCACGGTGAAAGCGACACTTGCTTTTACGGCGGGCAGATGGTGGAAGAGGTTTATCCCGCACTTCTGAAGAGTGATATTATTGTATTCATCTGTCCTAATTACAATGATTCGGTCAGCGCAGACATTATGGCTGTAATCAACAGGCTGACTGCTTTGTTCCGCACAAATGACTTCAGCCGAAAGAGGGTATATGCAATTGTGGTTTCAGGATACAGCGGCGGTGACCTGGTTGCTCAGCAGATTCTGGGTGCGCTGAATATGAACAAGAATTTCATGCTGCCCGGTGGTTTTTCCTTGCTGGCAACGGCGAACAATCCGGGAAGCATCGAAAAGGTGAAGGACATAGATTATCTGGCAGAGGAATTTGCCGACAGAATTATGCTTGAAGAAAGATGAAAAGCAGGGACTTCTTAATGAAGCTACCCTGCTTTTACAGTTATTTCCCCATATTGTAATAGCTGTCCATTTCCTCCTTTGGAACCATGCTTCCGCCGGTAGCCCACAGAATGTGAGTGGCATTATCCAGCTTGTCTGCCAGACCGTGTTTGTCAAGATATTCACGGCAGTGAGTGAACTGGACCGGACCCGAGAAGCTTGCACAGGAGGAAGGCTCTATGAAGATTCCTTCGCTGTCTGCCAGCTTGGTCAGATAAGGGTAAAGATTTTCATCTTCCATGGTATAGCATCCGTCCAGCAAAGTTTCCATAATGGAACCAACAAGTCTGGAAGGGCGTCCTACAGCAAGTCCGTCTGCAGCTGTTTTGCCGTCCAGCCCAATATCTGCTACACAGATTTCATCATGCAGTCCTGTAATCAGGCCTAAAGTCATACATGGGGCATGAGTCGGTTCAGCAAACATTATATGGATGTTTTTACCGAAGACCTGCTTCAGACCGAAGGCAACGCCGCCCGGAGCTCCGCCTACACCGCAAGGAATGTATACGAAGACAGGATGTTGATCGTCACATAATATATTGTTTTCCTCAAACTGCTTTACGATTCTCTTAGCCGCAACAGAATAGCCAAGGAAAAGGTCGCTGGAACCCTCGTCATCAACAAAATGACAGAATGGATCCTTTGCAGCCTCTTTACGTCCTTCTGCAACTGCTTTCTGGTAGTCGTCTTCATACTCTACCACCGTTACACCCTTGGACCTTAACAGGTCCTTTTTCCACTGACGAGCATCTGCAGACATATGAACGGTAACCTTAAAACCAAGCTTTGCGCTGATTATTCCGATAGACAGTCCCAGATTTCCCGTGGATCCAACGGCAACGCTGTATTTTGAGAACAAATCCATAAAGCGGTCTTCTGTAAGGACAGAGTAATCGTCTTCCATGGATAGCATGCCTTCCTTGATGGCAACCTCTTCTGCAAATTTCAAAACCTCATAGATTCCGCCACGGGCTTTTATGGATCCGGAAACCGCCAGATGACTGTCACACTTCAAAAACAGTCGTCCCGGGATCTCACTGTCAGCATCCTTTTCCATCAAAGCTTTCATAGCCGGGATTTCCTTAAGTGGTGATTCAATTATTCCGGCAGTTACCTCTGTTTCGGGAAAGGCAGCCCTAATGTATGAGGAAAAACGGGCAAGTCTTGCTTCAGCATCTTCTATATCAGCCATGGAAAAAGGTAATTCCCTTTCTTCTCCGGCCTGACTGTTTACCCAAAGTATCTCCTTACACTGAGACATATCCTTGATAACCGGTTTTTTTTCCAGCATGTTTTCCACAAGCATAATTGACCTCCTTGAATGATTTGATAAAAAACTCCTTTTTAATAATACACCAAATATTGACCAAAAACAAGAAAAATCACAAACAATTGGCACAAAAAACAAAGACTGAAGTTTTTTTGTCAATATTGTGAAAAATATGTCGTTTTTAAGTTGACAAACTTATATACAACAGATAGACTAATCGGGCACGGGCAAAAAGCCCATGCTATGGGTAATATTATTTTTTAAGCTTAGAAGGAGACAAAGAGAATGAATTTTGTTAAAGCTTTTGTAAAGTTTATTCCGGTTTTCGTCCTTGCTGGACTTATGATTTCCGGACAGGATGCTTTAGTAGCTGCACCGGTTGCTGCAATCTTTGCTGTAGTAATCGCAAGATTAACTGAAGGCATCAAATTCCAGAGGTGTATCGACGCTTCAATCAAGAGCGTAAGCAACATCACTGTAGCATTATTTATCTTAATGTTTGCATATGCTATGGCAAGTGCATTCATGTCAACAGGTGTTGGAGCATCAGTAGTAAACATCGCATTAAGTCTTGGAGTAACAGCTAAGACAACTGCTGTAATCGGACTTTGCGTAACTGCTATTCTGTCAGTTGCTACAGGTACTTCATGGGGAACATTTGCTGCATGTGCACCTATTTTCTTATGGCTGGTAAACATTGTAGACCCTAACTGTGTTGAAACAGGAAGCTTACTTCTGACTACTTGTGCTATCGCAGGTGGTGCATGCTTCGGTGACAACATCGGTCTTATTTCAGATACTACAATCGTATCATCAGGTATTCAGGGAGTTCAGGTAGTAGACAGAATCAGAACTCAGGGTGTCTGGTCAATTTCCTGCTTAATCCTGGCTGCAATCGCATTCCTTGTTGCAGGAACTATCATGGGTCTTCCAAGCACTTCAGCTTCAGCTGCAGGAGTTATGGACAGAATCCCTCAGAGTGCAATTGACTACCTGTTAGAGGAAAAACCAGCTGCAGTAGACCTGCTGAATCAGGTTCAGGAAGGGGTTCCAGTATACATGATTATTCCGCTGATTCTGGTAATCGTACTTGCTGTTTGCAAGGTTAACACCTTTGCATGCATCGGTTCCGGTATCGTTTCTGCCTATATCTTTGGATTATTTGCAGGAACAACTACTTTCTTCGGAGCAGGCGAAGACGGAACACAGCACTTTGCAGGACTTCAGGATTATGTTGACATGTGCATGGACGGATTTGCAGACGCAGGTTCATGGGTAGTTGTAATGATGATGTGGGTAGCAGCATTCGGAGGCATCATGGGAGAAATGAAGGCATTCGAACCACTGTCAAACCTGATCGTAAAGATTTCAAGAAACGTAAGACAGTTAATGTTCTGGAACGGAACACTGTGTATTGCAGGTAACGCTATCCTTTCCGACGAAATGGCTCAGATCGTTACAATCGGACCTATCATCAAGGAAATCGCTGAAGAAAACATCGAAGGTTCTGAGGAAGACATGTACAAGATTAAGCTGAGAAACGCTACATTCGGAGACGCTATGGGTGTATTCGGATCACAGCTGATTCCATGGCACGTATACCTTGGATTCTATGTAGGAATCACTACAAACGTATTCCCACTGTACGAGTTCGCAAATACAGACTTCATCAAGTTCAACTTCATGGCTATGATAGCAGTTGCAACACTGTTACTGTTAACTCTGACAGGAGCAGATAAGTTCGTACCACTGTTCAAGATGCCAAGAGAACCACAGGTTAGACTTAAGAAAAAGTCAGTTGAAGAAGCTGCTTAATCGAAAAACAATATTTACAAATATCAACATAACAAAAAGAAGGCTGATCCAGGAGACCGGCCTTCTTTTACAATGTAAAGAAATTTTAGATTTAAAATCTGTCGCTGTAATTTAACAGGCCGCGAACGAATCCGCCTGTAACCTTCTTTTTCCTGCTTTCAGGAAAAAGCCTGTCATAGTAAACGATGTTTGCATAGAAATCCTCCTCTGTGCTATGGATGATGACATATGAGCCACTGCTTCCGTCCCTTGGCTGGGAAAGGCTTCCCGGATTGATAAGCATTATTCCGTCGTAGTCCTCACATACCGCAACGTGTGTGTGACCGAAGCAGGCAGCAACACATCCCAGTTCCTCAGCCTTATAGAGCAGCTTGCTTACATCAAAGCTCACTCCTTCCAGATGTCCGTGTGTGACGAAGATTTTTCCGTAGGGGGTGTCTACCAGTTTCCAGGACTTTCCCTGCTCTGAAACCGAGCAGCCGTCGCAGTTACCTTTGACCCCTACCACAGGAATGCCCAAAGTATCCTCCAGAGTTTCCGCATCTCTCACCTTATCACCACAGTGAATTATCATATCTATGTTGTTTAACTTCCGAAAAACCTGATAAACCTTATCCAGTTTTCCGTGTGTATCGCTGAGCACTAATATTTTCATATAAACCTCCATAAAATATCTATAATTATAGCACAAATATATGGTTTTGCCTAACAAAACCGTATGGTAAAAGCCTCGGCTTTGTGATACTATTGTATATGGAAAGAACTGATTATAAATAACCGGGGGATTAGCAGTGAAGGATAAACTGAATGACAATTATGTAAAAATCGGATTATGTATTTTTTTCGCCGGAGCAGCTTTGATACTGCTATACGAAGCCATAACCAACATGGGAATTCTGACGGAAGCCATGAGAACACTTATGCGGATTCTTTCGCCTTTTATCTACGGTCTGGTGATGGCTTATTTGCTTTGCCCCATATATAACGCAGTGGTCAGAAAGGTGTACAGATTTACAAAAGACCGTTTCAAGACCAGACGAGGTGCATTCCGTTTTTCCAGAATAATCGCGACTGTTGCGTCGCTGCTGTTCATGATGGGTGTAGTTGGAGGATTTTTTGCAATGGTTCTGCCGGAGACAATCAACAGCCTGGTAAACATCGTGCAGATAGTTCCGGAACGACTGATGGATCTTGCAGGCTGGGCGGAGGATTCACTGGCTGCGACCAAACATCCTCAGCTTGCCGAAGCCCTGGATAAAATGATAAATAACACCAGGCAGAATGTAATCGAATGGACTGAAAAGGATTTCCTGCCTAGGATCGGAACATATATGACCCAGATTTCTCAGGGCGTTATCTTTACCGTTAAAACCCTGTTCAACATCGTAATCGGTGTTATCGTATGCGTTTATTTCCTGAACAGCAAAGAACTTTTCAAGGCACAGAGCCGTAAGACTATCCTTGCCCTTGTAAGCAGAGAAAAGGCAAAGAGCATATTCGAACTGGCCAATTTCTGCAACAGAACATTTGGCGGATTTATTAACGGAAAGCTGATAGACTCACTGATAATAGGCTTGATATGCTTTGTGGGAATGAATATTCTGGGATTGCCTTATCCTGTTCTTGTCAGCAGCATCATAGGACTGACAAATGTTATCCCATTCTTCGGGCCTTTCATCGGAGCCATTCCGACAGGAATAATTATCTGCGTTGTAAGCCCAATTAAGGCAATTTATTTCCTTCTTTGGATTATCGTCCTGCAGACCTTTGACGGGAATATACTGGGACCGAAAATTCTGGGTGGTTCAACCGGGCTTGCAAGCTTCTGGGTAATGTTTGCCATTATCCTTTGCGGCGGAGTCTTTGGCTTTATCGGTATGGTTCTTGGAGTACCGGTGTTTGCGGTTATTTACTATTATGTAGCAAGGTTTATTGACAAGAAGCTCGGCAAAAAGAATCTTCCGGTGGAAACATTGGAGTATGAAGAGTTTAACAATTACGATATCAACAGGAAGGATATATTCTAATGGAAAAAAAATCAAATGTGGATATGAGGGAATACACCTCTTTTAAAGCAGGCGGATGTGCCAGAGAGATGCTTATAGTAGAGAGTACTGATGAGCTTCTTGAAGTTATGAAAGAGCTGAGCCGTCAGGGCGGGAAATATATCATGCTAGGCAACGGCTCCAACACATTGGTAAGAGATTCCGGATACGATGGAACGGTTATTAAGCTGGGAGAAAGCTTTAACAATGTTGAAATTCAGGACACAAAGATTGTGGCGGGGGCAGGAGCACTGCTGTCAGTAGTTGCGAAAAAAGCCTTGGCTGAGGATCTGACCGGATTTGAGTTTGCCAGCGGTATTCCGGGAAGTGTAGGTGGTGCCATCTTCATGAATGCAGGTGCTTATGGCGGAGAAATGAAGGACATTGTGGAAAGCGTCACCATGGTTAAGAGGGACGGAAGCGGTGTTGTTACGGTCTCCGGCAGCGAGATGGATTTTGCCTACAGACACAGCATTCTGGAAACCTCCGGAGATATTGTAGTATCTGTGGTTTTTGCTCTTGAAAAGGGAAATCACGACGAGATTGCCGATACAATGGCGGATCTTATGAAAAGAAGAAACGAAAAACAGCCTGTTCAGTATCCAAGTGCAGGAAGCTTTTTCAAAAGACCTGAGGGCTATTTTGCAGGCAAGCTGGTACAGGATGCGGGACTGAAGGGTCTGACAGTAGGAGGAGCACAGGTATCTCAGCTTCACAGCGGTTTTGTTATCAACGTAGGCGGGGCGACGGCAACGGATATTATCGACCTGATGCACATAGTTCAGAACACAGTTTATGACAGGTTCGGCGTAAATCTGGAGCCTGAGGTAAGGATTATCGGAGATGAAAAATAATTTAGATAAATATCGGATGATATTCGACTATCATACCCATACCACATTTTCTCACGGAAAGGGTTCAATTGAGGACAACATCAAAGCTGCCATAGCTGCAGGCCTTGAAGCTGTTGCTATTACTGACCATGGACCGGGTCACCTGACTTATGGTGTGAAGAGGGAAAACTTTCCGGTGATGAGAGAGGAAATCGAAAGACTGAAAATAAAGTATCCGGATATTAAAGTATATCTGGGAGTTGAGGCTAATATCATATCCGTAGGAAACTACCTGGATGTATGTGCTGAAGAAATGGAACAGCTGGACTTTACACTTGCAGGATATCATTACGGAATTGGCCATGGATATTGCATAGGCAACTGGCTTGACAGTCATAAACTGCTGCCGGGAGGAATGGGCACAGAGCTTCTCATAAAAAACACAGATATGACCATGAAGGCTTTGTACGAAAACGACATAAAAATCCTGACTCACCCGGGAGATAAGGGAAGATTTGATATATATGAAATTGCCAGAGCTTGCGAAGATACTGATACTTTAATGGAAATCAGCACATGGCACTCACACCTTACAGTTGAAGAGCTGAAAATAGCCGCAAAGACGGGTGCACGGTTTGTAATTAGCAGTGATGCCCATACTCCCAATCGTGTGGGAAGCTTTCACGGAGGTTTGGAAAGAGTGCTGAAGGCAGGTGTGGACCCTGCAAGAATCGTAAATATTGCAGAGATATAGTTTGACAAAGTAGGATTAGGAGGTGTTTCCGTTGAAAATTGTAATAGTTACAGGACTTTCCGGCGCCGGAAAAACGCATGCGGCGGATTGGTTTGAGGACCACGGGTTTTATTGTGTGGACAACATGCCCCCTTCTTTAATCATGAACTTTGTTGAGCTTGCAAGCCTCTCTAAGAGTAAAATCGAAAAAGCGGCTTTTGTTGTGGACATCAGAGGAGGCAGTTTCTTCAAAGACCTCAGCGACTGTATCGTTAAACTGCGAAACATGGAAGATGTGGATTTCAAAATCCTGTTTATTGAAGCATCTGATGCGACTTTGATAAAAAGATACAACGAAACGCGAAGAAATCATCCTCTTACGACGGGTGCAACCACAGCTGCCATTATCCAGAGGGAGAGGGAATCTCTGGCTGAGCTCCGTGCAAATGCCGACTATATAATAGATACGACCCATGTTAAGGTTGCAGGATTAAATCAGGAGCTGCAGAGAATCTTTGACAACGGAGAGAGCGAAAGCAACTTCATTATTAATATCGCATCCTTTGGGTACAAGTACGGGATTCCGGCAGAGGCAGACCTGGTGTTTGACATGAGATTCATTCCAAACCCATACTATGTTCCCAGCCTGAAGAAGCTGACAGGCAACAATAAGAGGGTGGCACATTATGTGATGAAGCAGAAGGTGACGGGAGTTTTTGTTGCACAGCTTCACGACATGATCAATGGAATGATTCCGTATTACATTAAGGAAGGAAAGTATCATCTGAACATTGCCTTTGGCTGTACGGGAGGTCAGCACAGATCCGTTGCAACAGCCAATAAAATGGCTGAAATATTTAAGGAAGATGGCTATAGAGTCACTGTTGAACATAGACAACTGTAGTTGTAATGTGTTATAATATATAAAGTTAAGAGTTTTATTTTTTAAAGGAGAGATTTGAAATGGAAAAATTAATTATCAGTGCTTGCATTTGCGGTGCAGAGGTAACTAAAGAGCAGAATCCTAACGTTCCTTACACAGTAGAGGAATGCGTTAGAGAAGCTAAGTCAGCTTATGAAGCAGGCGCAGCGCTAATCCACTTACACGTAAGATGGGATGACGGTACTCCAACTCAGGATAAGGCAAGATTCCAGGAAGTTGTTGATGCTATCCGTAAGGAATGCCCAGATGTAATCATTCAGCCTTCAACAGGCGGAGCTGTTGGTATGACAGACCTTGAAAGACTTCAGTCAACTGAAATTGTACCTACACCTGAAATGGCTACATTAGACTGTGGTACTTGCAACTTCGGTGGAGATGAAATCTTTGTTAACACTGATAACACTATTATCAACTTTGCTAAGATCATGCAGGAAAGAGGCATCAAGCCTGAATGCGAAGTATTCGACAAGGGTATGATCGACACAGCAATGAAGACAGCTTACAGAAAGGGATTCCTGACTAAGCCTATCCACTGGGACTTCGTTCTTGGAGTACAGATGTCAGCTACAATCAGAGACCTTGTATACATGGTAGAATCAATTCCTGAAGGTTCAACTTGGACTGCAACAGGTCTTGGTAAGAATGCATGGCACATCGCTGCTGCAACAATCAGCTTAGGCGGACATGTAAGAGTAGGTTTCGAAGACAACCTATACATGGAAAAGGGCGTTTTAGCTGAAAGCAACGGACAGATGGTTGCTAAGGTTGTAGAACTTGCTAAGCTGCTGGGAAGAGAAATTGCTACTCCTGCAGAAGCAAGAGAAATTTTGGGATTAGCTCCTTTAAAGTAAGAGCGAATGCAAATTGAATTACATAGAAATTGAATTGTAATTGAAGAGATGAGGCTTTAGGGCCTCATCTTCATACTGTTGACAAAGCCTCTTGGGTTAGCATAATCCGAGGGGCTTTCCTTTGTGTGAGTTAAACCTCAAAACTATGCTCACGCATAAACAGAAACTTTAATCTCGCTTTACATTTGCAAGGAAGCCACCTGCTTTCTAACTCTGCAGCTTCTTTTGCAACCTGAAGTTTAAGTGATTTGGAATAACGAGATCTTTCCATTGTGCACCTACGTATTGTCTATAGTATATTATACTTTTCAAGTCTCTACTTTTGGGGTGCACGTCATGCTTTTTGGGGTGAGCGTCAGTGCCCGTCAAAAGCTGTGCCTTAGTGCCGCAATCATATGGGAAAAAGGTGAATTGCGCCACGCAACGCCTCAATCATACGGGGATAAGCAAAATTGCGCCACATTTTGCCGCATTTATGTTGGAAAAAGCTGAATTGCGCCACGTTACTGTCGGGATTTATCTTGTGACAACCAGAGACTACCCCGAAATCTTCAGACGCAGCAATCGACTTCCATTCCTTAACAGGGAAAAAATGTAAATATGCCGCAACTCTGCTATTACCATGAAACTTGCGGCGTATTATATAGTAAATTGTTCTGGTTCGGATTTGGGGATTTCGCAAGAGACTATCTGGTAAACCGGAAGATGGCGCATTTGGTTCATAGCTGACAATATTGCGGCAAAACATGCCGCAATCGGATACAGTTTTCGCAAAATGCGGCGAGTACAATGAATTTCCATGATTTCGCAGATTTAACTAAAAAGAACTGAAAAAGGATGCCGCCGAACCGTGTCCTTATGATATAATAGATGAAACATTTAAAACTGATGAAGACTCGGAGGATGCTATGTCATTTGCTGCAGAAACGAAAAACGAACTGTCCAGAATCACACCGGAAAAAAAATGCTGCCAGCTTGCGGAAATTGCAGGCTTTCTCAGAGTATCCGGAAGCCTTAGACTGGCAGGCGGAGGAAAATTTAAAATTGTAGTTTCAACAGAGAATCCGGCGGTGGCAAGACATTATAAGAAACTGATAAAAGAATATTTCAGCGTGGATACAGAGCTTGAGATAGGCGAGGCACAGGGCCCAAAGAAAGGACATGTATACATGCTGACAATCAATCCTGATATGAGAAGCGAGCAGATACTTAGAGAAACGGGAGTGCTCCTCGTAAAAGAAGGAAACAACTTTATCAGCGATGGCATTTTTTCAACCTTAATCAGATCCAAGTGCTGCAAGAAATCTTACCTTCGAGGAATGTTTATGGGTGCAGGTACTTTGAATGATCCAAGCAAGGGATATCATCTGGAGCTGGTTTGCGCCAGCAAAATACTGGCAAATGACTGTAAAAAGATGATTAACAGCTTTGTTGATCTTAACGCAAAGGTAGTAAAGCGAAAGGACAAGTACGTGGTGTATTTGAAGAGCTCTGAGAATATCTGCGATGTGCTGTCCATAATGGGAGCCAACGGTCAGAGACTTAAGTTTGAGGAGGTAATAATCAACAAGGAACTGGTAAACAATACTGTCAGAATTACCAACTGTGATAATGCCAACACTGACAGAACCCTGGATGCATCTGCCAAGCAGATTGAGAATATCAGAAAAATAGAAAAGGTTAAGGGGCTTGATTTTCTGCCTGAAAAGCTGAGAACTGCAGCCGAATTAAGGCTGGAATATCCGGAGGCAAGTCTTACTCAGCTAGGCGAGATGATGGATCCGCCTATGAAGAAATCCGGAATAAACAATAGGTTCAGAAAAATCGAGGAAATAGCGTCAAAGCTATAGTTTTGATTGGAACGAATATATGCCACGGGAACAGACTGATAAGACTACATGATCTGCCAGGTACCGGGGCATTTTTATTTTTGATTTTTGATGTAATAGCAGGGGTGCTTATGATACAATATAAAAATATGAAAGGAACAGGAAATATGAATTTAAAGAGTTTTGAAGATGAAATAAGAAGAATAATTGATATGCAGAAGAGGCAACCGAACAGGTTTAACAGCTTACTGGATCTGAAACTTGAAGAGGTTTCGGATGAACCGGTGGGGGCAACCTTTCGCTTTGATGTGAAAGAATGGTGCCTTAATCCTTTTGGAGCTGTTCACGGGGGTGTTGTTGCCAGCATCCTGGATACGTCCATGGGCATGGGGGTAACTGCGCTGGTTAATTCCAAGGTTAACACATCGGATATGTCAGTG
>JAQXLM010000083.1 GCA_029012125.1 Eubacteriaceae bacterium
CTATATTTATGCACGAGTACAGCTCTGATAATTGATGAGAACCATTGGCGTTACTATGATTAATCACTAGAATACCGGTTTTTTCTGAAAATAATTGTGGTTAACGGCATCCGACCTGCAATCTATGATATGATTAGAAAAGGTTTTGGTGCTTTTTGAAAAAACATCCACAAATGTGCCAAAGCAGATAGAATCAACCTGAATCAAAGGGATTCTGACTGTATGATACGCGAATCTCCAAATGAATAGAGCCCTATCACCCCATATCCTGAAATGAAAAACACTGTCCCACTAACTGAAACGTTAGAGTGGCAGTGTTCTGTTATTCCGGATTTTGTGATTGGAAGACATCCGGACTGGCAGCAAAGCTACAATTTGTAGTTGTATATATAATGAGTTAATTGTTGCGGCTTAGCCGCTGTTTTTCATAATTAGCAGTTATTTTTCATAAATCTCAAGGCGTTACCGTAATATATGTCATCCAGCTGCTCTTCGGACAAGCCTCTTTCAAGCAGATAATCGTACATCTCAATCACCTTAGCCGGCGAGCTGAGGCAATCCGGTAAATATGCCCCGTCAAAGTCCGATCCCAGGGCCAGGTTTTTTCCGGCTCCAAGTTCTATAAAGTGACAGATATGTCTGTAGAACATATCTGCATAATCGCAGTCCTCGTCATCGCTGATAAAAGCAGTGTAGTAGTTGAGACCGATCAGACAGTCTCTTGTCACCATTTCCCTTATCATTTCATCGGTAAGATTTCTCTTGTGAGAGCAGATGGCACGAGCGTTAGAATGAGTCGCTACGAAAGGTTTGGATGCTACCTGCAGCAGGTCATCAAAGCCCGCATCGTTCAAGTGGGACACGTCTACAATGATACCGTGCTTTTCCAGCTCAGGAACAACCTTTTTGCCGAACTCTGAAAAACCGTGATCCGTGTTGTGACCTGAAGCGATTTCGTTTTCGCCATTCCATACAAGGGTCAAAATCTTAACGCCGTCATTGGCTATTTTCTCAACTCGGGAGATATCTCCTGCAAGAACACTGCCGCCTTCAACAGTAAACACTGAAGCAGCTTTTCCCTGAGCCCAGGCTGCCACAATATCCTCGCCTGTTCTGCACTGAACAAGCTTGTCGGAAAACTGCTCCAGCTGAGCAAAATAGCCGGATTTAACTGCCTCATAGAAGTCTATAGCCTCATCACCCCGGTATTTATCCGGCATGAAAACGGCATGCATCTGAGCCCAGCATACTCCCTCCGGAACCTTATCCATACACATGTCGCAGCTGTCGTTGTACAGCGGATTTTCATAACGGACATCATCTTTATCGCTGGCCGTCAAAGTGTCACAGTGTAAATCTATTACTTTTCTCATTTATTGCACCTCTATTGAACTTCGCTATTGCACTTGAAGAATAGGTATAAAATATCCCGATAATATGTATTTAATGAGATTAAATAAGATTAATCGGATTTTTATGCACTAAAAAACCCCCAATTTACCTATCATTTTGCGAGTAAATTCTATATTACAAAATTATTTTTTTATATCACCTAATAGAAATGTGCAAATTTCATGCCATGGAAAAATTGCAGGAAAAAGAAGTCGAAATTGACCGATGTATTGGCACAGAGGTTGCACGATTTATAGAAAAAAGGAGGAGCGATATGAAATTCAAAAAAGTTGTTCTGAGTGCGATGGTTATTGCCGCTATGCTTTTGACTGTTGTACCTGCAAACACAATATATGCTGCAGATGCTGCGGAGACTCAGGATGATATAACACCTTTGACGAAATCCGCCATTCTGTATGAAGAAACAAGCGATACTGTAATTTACGAAAAGAATAAAGACAGACAGAGTCAGCCTGCAAGCATGACCAAGGTTATGACTGCCATAATCGTTCTGGAAGACAACCCGGAACTGGAGGGCTCCCTTACAGTGGACCCAAGAGCTCTGAAACGGTTTTACTGCAGCTGGAAGGATCAGGAGAAGCACCTGGAACCGGAAGAAGAGATTTCCTGTTACGAGTGCATGAAATTCATGCTGCTTTTCTCCGCCAACGAGGCGACTAACGCCTTCGCATTCAGCATGTACGACGACTACAGTGACTTTGTTGACAGAATGAATAAGAAAGCTGAAGAGCTTGGATGCAAGAACACCCACTTTGCCGACACAAGCGGTCTTTCCACTTTAAATCTGACCACCCCTGAGGATATGGTAAAAATCTGCAAAGAGGCCATGAAGTACGAGAAGTTCCGTGAAATCGTGAAAAGCACTGAGGGAGAGTTGCCCGTATCCAACAAGAGAACCGAGCCGACGCCTTATGAAACTTATCTGAGAGTGATGACCGGCGACGAGAGATACGAAAGCCCTTACGGTCAGTACATAGTCGGCATCAAAACCGGCTGGATTCCTGCTTCCGGCTACTGCTATTCCTGCTGCATGGAAAAGGACGGCTACAGGTTTTACTCCGTAGTAATGGGTGGTGAGGAAACAGAAGTAGACGGAGTCTGGGCACAGGGGGATTTTCTGGATACCATTAACCTTCTGAAGCTGACTGATAACTTCCAGCCGCCTGCATCAAAGTTCCCAACGGCCCTGCTAATCCTGGGTGTTATAGCACTGCTGTTTGCTGCCTTAATATGCGCAAGAATATATGTCAGGAGAAAAAAGGATTAAATAGGGTTCAGGTCGAAATACAATGTAGAAATATGCATATATTGGCATAATTTTTGCACAAATATATTAGTACACGAAAAACCGAAAGGGTAAGAAAAATGAAATATGATATTGTTGGCTTTGATAAGTATTTAAGCGAACTGGTTGAGAAGGGGAAGTACCCCGGAGTCTCAGTGACTATACGCGGACCGGAAGGAATTATCTTTGATAAGGGCTACGGAAAGAGAAGTATAGCACGAGATCTGGATGTGGACACAGACACTATGTTTGGCGTCGCATCTATGAGCAAGTCAATGGCTGCTCTGGCGTGCTGTATCTTGCATGTGGAAGGCAAGATGAGCATCTTTGATCCTGTAAACAAGTACTTTCCGGACTTTAAGGTGCCGGGAGTACCTGACGAATGTGTGACTGTGGACATGCTTATGCAGCACAGGGCGTGCATTCCGCCTATGGAACCACTTGAATGGTCCATAGCCATGAACAGCATAGAAAGAGACAGCCTATGGTACAGAACAATGCGCGAAACTTCTCCAAACCAGATGGACAAGATTGAGCAGATTGTGGAGTACATTTCCAAAGGAGATTACGTACCTCTCGGAATGCCGGGAGAGTACATGAGCTATTCCAATGAAGGCTATGCACTCCTTTCATATATTGTAGATATGGCATCAGGAACTACCTTGGAGGAATTCCTGAAGGAAAGAGTTTTCCGTCCGCTGGGCATGACAAGATCCGTACTGGACCTGGACTGCAGCGAGGCAAGAGAAATGTCAGGCGGAAACATTACATCACTCTTCGAAATGGAAGACGGACAGATCGTTGAAGACGATAACTGGTCGGTACTGCCGCCTTTCCGCGGATGTGCATGTGTGAAATCAACTTCCAGAGACATGTCCGCTTACTACAAGTGTCTTGCTGATAAGGGAAAGTGGCAGGGAGAACAGGTTATTCCTGAGGCTGCAGTGGAACTGATGATCGGAGACAGATTTCCGGTATCAAAGGAACCATATTACTGCTGCGGACTTGAAAAGCGACAGATCAAAGATATTGTGGTATACGAGCATTCAGGCGGACTGCACGGCGTTTCCAGTCACGGAGGCTTTACAAGTAACGGATACTCCATGACAGTGCTTTGCAACGCCGGAAGCTTTGATATGGATAACTTCATCTGGGGTTGCTACAGTTTTGTAAACGGTTGGGATTACAGAAAGCCGTTGAGATGGGCAGAACCTGCAGGCACTGAATTCTCAATGCCAGAGGCGTTATGCGGTGACTTCCTCGTAAAAGAGGGATTGCCGGTACATACCATTGTCAGATATGAAGACGGCAAGCTGAAAGCGAAATACGGTGAAACGGATGTTGATCTGCTGCATTGCGGAGGAACAGTCTTTGCTGCAGTAAGGGACGGAGATCCAACCCGACGAGTAAGTACCTTTAAGTTCTTTATACGAGAAGGAAAAGCCTGGGCCGTAAGGTGTTACACGCGATTCTATCAAAGAGTCGAAGAATAGTAGATAGGAGTGATTACTATTAAAGATTACATTATTAAACGTATACTTTTAGGCGTACTGTTAGTTATAGTGGTTTCTTTTCTGACATTCTGCCTGATGTACATGATGCCCGGAGATCCGATAGACATTATCGTAGACAGAAAGGTATCTGTAGAACGTAAAGCCGAAATGGCTCATGAGCTTGGTTATGACAGGCCACTTATTACTCAGTATTTTGACTGGACCAATAAGATTCTTCACGGTGACTTCGGTAATTCCGTAAGATATAAGAGCAAGGTAACAGATCTGATGCTGGCAAGAATCCCTTACAGCCTGAAGCTTTGCGGATGGTCAATGCTATGGGAGCTGCTGCTGGCAATTCCGCTGGGGTTGCTGTGTGCGGTATATAAAGACAAGTTCTTCGACAGGTTCACAGTTAATTTCTCACTGTTCCTGACTGCAATTCCATCCTTCTGGCTGGGAGCTCTGTTCATCATCGCATTCGGTGTAAAGCTGAAAATCCTGCCAATAAGCGGATATGCAACGGCTGCCCACTTTATACTGCCTATTGCCACTACGGTACTGGGCGGAATGGGAGCTACACTTCGTGTAACAAGAAGTGAGGTTCTGGATGTTTTGAACGAAAAATATGTTACAACAGCATATGCTAAGGGACTTCCGAAGAAGGTCGTACTGGTTAAGCACGTGCTTCGTAACGCTTTGATACTGATTACTACACTGGTATTCATGTCCATTCCTTGGCTGATTTCAGGTGCGGTTATTATAGAGAAAATCTTCGGTCTGCCCGGAATGGGTAACCTGCTGCTGAATTCCATTATCGTACAGGATATGCCGGTAGTACAGGCAGTACTGCTGCTGATAACAATACTGACGGTAATCTGTAATCTGCTTAGCGATATTATAATGGGTATTCTTGATCCAAGAATCAGATTATCTTTGAGTGGTGGTGATAATTAATGGAAAACAACAGTAAGTGGAAAGAGACACTTAATGAGTGTCGTAAGAATAAAAGCTTTATGATCGGACTGATCATTCTTATCAGCATTTGTCTGGTGGCGGCTCTTGCCGGAGTAATCGCACCTTACGATTATGCTGAACAATATGTAGGTGAAAGATTCATGGCACCATGTGCTAAATATCCATTCGGTACTGACCAGCTGGGTAGAGACATGCTGTCAAGAGTTATATACGGTTCCAGAACAGCTTTATGGGTTGCATTCCTGGGAGGTTCACTGGAACTTATCATCGGTGTTGTAGTAGGTCTGCTGTGTGGTTTCTTCGGAAAATGGGTAGACAAGGTGCTTCTGTTTATGACAGACGTAACATGGTGTATTCCGGGAACTATACTTGCCCTGGCAGTTGTAACTATCCTTGGTAAAGGTCTTACAAACTCAATCATCGCAATCTCGCTGGTTGCATGGGCAAGCTATGCAAGAACTGTAAGAGCGAAAACCCTTTCTCTGAGAAACATGGCCTTCGTAGAAACAGGTAAGGCATTCGGAGAATCCAACGTAGCTTTGATGTTCAGATACATACTGCCGAACATTGTACCGTCATTAATCGTACTGGTATCACTGAATCTGCCGGGAACAATTATGTCAACAACGACATTATCCTTCCTGGGATTAGGTTCTCAGCCACCTTCACCTGACTGGGGTCTTGCAATTTCAGACGGTATCAGCAACATTACAAGAGCACCTTGGTTAAGCTTGTATCCGGGTCTTGCCCTTGTATATACAACTTTCGGATTCAATCTGCTGGGCGAAGGCCTGAGAGATTTACTGGATCCACATATGAAATCACAGTAAGGAGGGATAGACGATGAGTGAGGAACTTTTAAGACTTGATCATTTATCCATTGACTACAAGGTCAAGGACGGATATCTATCCGCTGTAAACGATATCAATTGCGTTATTAACAAAGGTGAAGTATTTGCTATAGTAGGTGAATCCGGCTGCGGAAAATCAACTGTAGCACACAGCATTATGAATCTTTTACCGGGAGGAAATGAGGAAATTTCCGGAAAGATCATATTCAAAGGTAAAAACCTGAGGGAATGTAACCAGAAGGAAATGGAAGCTATCAGAGGTAAGGAAATCGGAATGATTTTCCAGAATCCTCTGGACTCCCTGAATCCTGTATATACAGTAGGTTCTCAGACAGCAGAGGCCATTCTGCTGGACAAGGTAGATAAGACAGAGGCGTGGAACCGTGTTCTGAAGCTTTTCAGAGACGTTAAGATGCCGGACGCTGAGGAAAGAATGAAGAGCTTCCCTCATGAGCTGTCCGGAGGTATGAGACAGCGTGTAATGATTGCCATGATGCTGTCCAGAAATCCGGAGCTGCTTATTGCAGACGAACCTACAACTGCACTGGACGTTACCATAGAAGCTCAGATTCTGGATATTTTGATCCAGCTGAAGGAACAGTTCAATACAGCTATTATGCTGATTACTCATAACTTCGGACTGGTAGCTGAAATTGCTGACAAAATCGGAATTATGTACGCCGGTGAAATGGTTGAATCCGGTGACGTATTCGAAATATTTGAAAACCCTAAGCATCCGTATACTAAGCTTCTGATGCAGGCACTGCCTAGCGGAACGAAGAAGGACGGAAGACTTCAGACTATCGAAGGCTCTGTTCCACGTATCACAGAAAAGAAGCCGGGATGCAGATTTGCCAACAGATGTCCATACGCCAAGGATATCTGCTTCAATGAAACACCTGAGGCAGTAGACATCAGTGAAACTCATTTTTGTCGCTGCCACATGCTGGGAAAGGAGGAATTCTAAATGGAACAGCAGGAAATGATAAAACTTGTTGGACTGAAAAAGTATTTCTCCATATCAAAGGGTCTGCTGAAGACCTCTACAACCTATGCAAAGGCTGTAGATGATATATCGCTTACAATCAACAAAGGCGAAATCGTTGGACTTGTAGGAGAATCCGGAAGCGGTAAGACGACTCTTGCCAGAGTACTTCTGAACCTTACAAAGAAAACAGGCGGTACCATGAGCATTGATGGAAAGGATCTGTCCAAGCTGCGTGGTAAGGAACTGAAGAAGATGCGTAGCGAAGTTGCTGTAGTGTTCCAGGATCCGGCATCAAACCTGAATCCGAGACAGACGGTGGAAGCTTCCATCATGCGTCCTATGATTATTCATGGTGTACCTAAGGCTGAGGCCAGAAAAAAGGCCGGAGAAGTTCTGGACATGGTAAAGATGGACAGAAGATATCTGAACAGTTATCCTCATCAGCTGTCCGGAGGTCAGCTTCAGAGAATCGCTATTGCAAGGGCGCTGGCTCTGAATCCTAAGATTATGATTCTGGACGAGCCTACAAGTGCGCTGGATATTTCCGTACAGGCGCAGATACTGAATCTTCTGCTTGACCTGCAGGAGACCATGGGCCTGACATATCTGGTTATCACTCACGACTTAAATGTAATCAAATATATCAGCGATAAGATTGCGGTTATGTATCTGGGACGTCTGGTTGAATTCGGCCCTACAGACGAAATCGCAAATCACGCAAGACATCCTTATACAAAGGGTCTGCTGGATGCAGCACCTGTGCTGGATCCAAAGCTTCGCGGAAGAGAGAAGGAGCTGCTTGGCGGCGATCCGGGAAGTCTGATCAAAATTGGAGAAGGATGTAGATTCTGTGACAGATGTAAATATGTTACAGAAGAGTGTAAGTCCACAATGCCAGAGAACAGCATGGTTACTCCGGACCACATGGTAGCCTGCTTCCATCCTCTGGATTTGGAATAAACCGAGAACCAAAATCTCACATATGTATTAAGAAAAGGAGAACGAAGATGAAAAAGAAATGATGAGTATTAGGTCTAATCTTCGCAATGGTATTTACCATGACTGCTTGTGGTGGCGGTGGTGAAAGTGCAAAAGACACATTTACTGCTATTGACAGTGAATGGTACGGAATCGACTGCTATCAGTTAGACAGTACATCCGGCTTCACAAGCATGGTTGCAGCTCCACTGTTCCAGTGGGACCCAGAACAGGGCAAGATGGTTGACTATGTATGTACTAACTGGCAGGTAAGTGAAGATGGTAAAACTGCTACATTTGACGTTCCTGAAGGAATGAAGTATTCAACAGGTGAACAGGTTGAACCTGAAGACGTAGTTGCTTCCATCGAACACGGTCAGAAGGTAAGCCCTTACAACAGCGGCTATCAGAACATCAAAAAGATGACTGTTGATGGAAGAACTGTAACATGTCAGCTAAGCCACTACAGATCAGAACTGGAATACTACCTGACAAGTGGTTTCCTTGTAGTAATCGACAAGGATGAATTAGACACAATGTCTGATGATGAATTAATGTGGAATTCACATCCTTACGGACCTTACTCAATCGCTGAGTACGTTTCAGGTTCAGAAGTTAAGCTGGTTGCTAACGAAGGATGGACTTGCAGCAACCCATTAGCTGAAAACCACGGAGCTATGAAAATTCCTAATGTAAACATCAGATTTAACGTTGAAGAATTCACTCAGACAGAAGAATTCAAGAACGGTACTGTTGACTTCCTGAGCGGACTGTCCGGAGATATGTATCAGGAATTAAAGGATATGGAAGGCATTGAAATCGTTGACCAGTCATATCCAACATTAGACTACTTCGAACTGAACACTGACAAGGGTATCTTCCAGGATATCAATGTAAGAAAAGCTCTTGCTCTTGCAATCGACAGAGAAGCTATCGCAGCTACATCTGACGGAATGCTGGCACCTGCTTACTCACTGATTATCCCTAAGGTACAGTGCTTCAACGAAGAATCAGAAAAATGGTTCAAGGAAAACTTATCAGGAGATCCTGACCAGGCTAAGCAGTTACTGGCTGACGCAGGTTGGGCTGATGCAGATGGAGACGGATACCTTGAAAAGGATGGACAGAAGTTAGAATTCACATTCTATTCATGGGAAAGCTCCACAGATATGATCCAGGCAATGGCTGACCAGCTGAAGAAGGTTGGATTCAAGCTGAACATCGAAACTCTTGACTGGAACTACATCTATGAAAAGATTTCCGACAACGATTACGATTCAGGTATTGAATGCTTAGCATGGGCAGAACCAATGCTTCTGTTCGACCTGTTCTACTATGACCAGACAGAAAACCCTGGCGCAACTAAGGAATACCAGGAATTAGTTGACAAGGCAGCATCTGAACCTGATCCAGAAAAGAGAACTGAACTGGTTGGAGATCTGTTATCAATGATGTATGAAAACGTTAACATTCTTCCACTGACAGAAGAATTAACATACGTTGCTTACACAAGCGACCTACAGGGATACAAGACATTAGTAGACGGAACTTCCGTATTCCTGGACATGACATTTTAATTAATCTACCTATAAAGGCTGTGTCCGCTTCGGCGGGCACAGTTTTTGTATGCACAGTTTTTGTATGCACAGTTTTTGGGCTCAGGCAGGAGGCTCAGGGCTTTTATCTGCGGGTTGATGGAATGTTCTGGTCAAGTGTTCAGGTCAAGTGTTCAGGTCAAGCAAAATTGTGAATTTGTTGTACGTGCCGCATTTTGTGAAAAATGCACACGAAAACGGCATGTTTTGCCGCAAAACCGTGACTTTTGCATCATATGCGCCACCTACCGGATTCCTAAACAATATCTTACAAAATCTCCAGATCAGAACCGGAATTACTTACGATACAATACGCCGCAAACTTTACGGTTTTAATGAAGTTGCGGCATGTTTACATTTTGCACCTGTAAAATAATGGAAACACAGTGATTTTCCGAAAGATGTGGAAGGGAATCCCTGGTTGTCACAGAATAGCTCAGGGCAGTAACATGGCGCAACTCGGCTTTTTTCAACAAGAATGCGGCAAAATGTGGCGCAATCCAGCTTTTCCCTATATGAATGCGGCGTTACGTGGCGCATATCAGCTTTTCCCTATATGAATGCGGCGTTACGTGGCGCATATCAGCTTTTCCCTATATGAATGCGGCGCTACCGAATGCGGCGTTATCGAATGTGGTGCTACGTGCCGTATTTGATCGAATGCAAATGATTATATATTGCCAACGCCCACCGACTTGTCATTGATAAACCTTGAAAAATGTGGTATACTAATACAACTATATTTTTTATGAGAGGTATTACTAATTATGAAAGACATACAGCTTAGAGAACTTCACAGAAACACAGCACAGTATGCTGATCAGCACATCGTGGTAAGAGGATGGGTGAGAACCAACAGAAGCTCTAACAAGTTTGGATTTATTGAATTAAATGACGGAACATTCTTCAAGTCCGTACAGGTAGTATATGAGGCAGACAAGCTTGATAACTTTGATGTTATCGCAAAAGCACCGATTTCATCAGCTTTGATGGTTGAAGGAACTCTGGTTCTGACACCGGAGGCAAAACAGCCTTTTGAGATTAAAGCCGACAAGGTCCTAATGGAAGCTGATTCCGCTGCAGATTATCCTCTTCAGAAGAAGAGACATTCCATGGAATTCATGAGAGAAATCGCACATCTGAGACCAAGAAGCAACACCTTCTCAGCAGTGTTCAGAGTAAGATCTCTGGTTGCATATGCAATCCACAAATTCTTCCAGGAGAACGATTTTGTATATGTACACACTCCAATCATTACAGGAAGTGACTGCGAAGGTGCAGGCGAAATGTTCAGAGTTACAACTCTTGATATGAACGATCTTCCTAAGACAGAAGATGGTGCAATCGATTACGGACAGGACTTCTTCGGAAAGGAAACAAGCCTGACTGTAAGTGGACAGCTGGAAGCAGAAACATTTGCCCTTGCTTTCAGAAATGTATATACATTCGGACCTACATTCAGAGCAGAAAACTCCAACACTGCAAGACATGCATCCGAGTTCTGGATGATTGAGCCGGAAATCGCATTTGCCGATCTTCAGGATAACATGGAGCTTGCAGAGGCCATGGTAAAATACATCATCAACTATGTGCTTGAACACGCACCTGAGGAAATGGCCTTCTTCAACCAGTTCATCGACAAGGGTCTTCTGGAAAGACTTGATAACATAGTAAACTCCGATTTCGGAAGAGTAACATACACAGAAGCAGTTGAGCTTCTTCAGAAGTCCGGCAAGGAATTCCAGTATCCTGTTGAATGGGGTATCGACCTGCAGACAGAACACGAAAGATATCTTACTGAAGAAATCTTCAAAAAGCCTTTGTTTGTAACAGACTATCCAAAGGATATTAAAGCTTTCTATATGCGTCTCAACGATGACAACAAGACTGTTGCCGCTTGTGACCTTCTTGTACCGGGTGTAGGCGAAATCATAGGCGGAAGTCAGAGAGAAGAAAGACTTGACGTTCTGACAGCTCGTATGGCTGAGCTAGGTCTTAAGGAAGAAGATTACTGGTGGTACCTGGATCTTAGAAAATACGGCGGCGTAAAGCACGCAGGCTATGGACTGGGCTTCGAGAGAATCATCATGTACATTACAGGTATGAGCAACATCAGAGACGTTCTGCCATTCCCTAGAACACCAAAGACTGCAGAATTCTAGAATTAAAGAAATCAGGTCTATGTGAAAAGTATAAGTGAACATGAACCGATAATAAAATAGAATGATTTGAATAAACGTCGCAGATCCATTCCATTGGAAGGGTTTGCGGCGTTTTTACGGTTTTTGATTGCTCGTATGGCATGAGATTTGTCGATGAGACCGTTTTGATGGTTCGGACGTGCCGGCAAGCCCACTGCCACGGCCGAAGTATTGCCAACGAATGAGGAAAGTATGGACACTAAGACCGCTTTTTTCATGCCAAGCAACCATGGGTTGACAAATATCACTCTATAGTTGGTTCCACCTTCTGCATTTTATGATATAATCCTCATATCAGCTGATATAGAAAACATTGATGTACGCTATAGACACACTACAGGTACACCATAGGAACGATATAACGATATAGAAAGAGGTAATGCATATGACAGTCGGTCAGAAAATATATGAATTAAGAAACGAAAAACATATGACGCAGGAGGAACTGGCGGAGAGAATGGGGGTTTCCCGCCAGTCTGTTTCCAAGTGGGAATCCGACACATCCCTGCCCGAATTGGAGAAACTGAAGGCTCTAGCGGAGCTTTTCGAAGTCTCACTGGATAAGCTGGTGAACGCAGACTATGCGGAAAATGCAGAATCGAAAGCAACCCCTAAAGCCACTGCATCCGAAGAGTTTTCATCGGATATCAAAATCATCAGGAACCAGATTGACACATTGAATAAAAAGGTAAAACAGCTGAAGCGAGGCTCTGCAATAAAAAGCGTAGCCATTATAATTCTGGCCATTGCTTTGATTATCAACGCCGTCGGACATCGGAACCTGAGTGACCGCATAGGCAGTCTGGACGGACGTATTTCGGCAATAGGAGATACGGTGTATTACCCTAGCAGCGGAGACACCGGCGAAAAAGAAAAAACACTGGTAGAAGACTGGAAATATAAAATCCTATCCTTTGATGAGAAGAACAAAACGGCGGAAGTATCCATTTCAATGCTGCCTGTATCCATATCAAAGAATTCAGAGGTGACGGCATACATTACAGGCAGTGACGGAAATGAGATTACGACCCCGCTGACAGAGAAAAAAGGCAGATTTACAGGAACCTGTGACCTGCCAATTGAGGACTACTATGAAATAACTGTTGTCTTTGATGACGGAGAAAATCGCCAGTCAGAGGTCCTGTCTTACGACTATTCCATTTTGCTGAAAAGTAGTCTGATACCAAATTATCACGCGTTCTTAGGATTCTCAGACTATGAAACAGACAACGGAAAAGTCTTTATAAACGCGGATTTAACCCTGACTCTGGAAGCCAAAGACTTGGATGAATTTCTGAAAAAAGGAATATCATCTGTAGAAATCAGTATCGTTGCATACGACGAAGAGGTGGAGGAAGGGACTGTTGTATACGAAAAGACTTTGACGGAAGATGAAATCAGTGCCTTGAAGGAAAACCGGGATGTGCCGTTCTCCATATCTATAAATAAGAAGACGGACAATGTATGCCTGGCACTTAGAATTGAAACAAAGACAGATTATCTGGATACACCTATAGTATTAAGCACAGATATTTTTGAGGAATGCAACGATTACTATATGGAGAGTACAGAAGTTATAGAGCAGGAATAAGGAAACGCAGGATATTTTTCAGATGAAAAAGGGGGATAGCTATGGCCGAATTTACAAGGACAGCAATTAAAGAGACTTTTATTTCACTGTTGGAAGAAAGACCGCTGAATGAGATAACGGTAAAGAATATAGTGGAAAAGTGCGGTGTAAACAGAAATACCTTCTACTATCATTTCCAGGACATATCTTCTCTCCTGGATGAAGTTATAAGAGAGGATGCGGATATGATTATCAACCAATACCCGTCAGTTACATCAATAGTCGACTGTTTTGACGCTATGGTGCAGTTTACATCCCACCGTAAAAGAGCCATAATGCATATTTTTCGCTCAATCTCCAGAGAAACATTCGAAGGTGAGCTCATGAAGATTAGTGAGCATTTTGTGCAGCGATATGTGGATTCTTCAATAGACGAGAATATGATTAATGATGAAGAGAGAAAGGTCATAATCCGGTACTATAAATGTGTCTGCTTCGGGCTGGTTATCGATTGGCTTAATTCTGGAATGTCTGAGGATATGGCTAAGGACATTCGCAATGTTTTTTTCATCAAAAAGAACCGATTGGAGGAAATTGCCTCCATGCTGAGGGATGAAAGGTAAGAGTTCCTGTGTGATAGGACACCGTATCACACAGGAACTCTTTTTTTATACAATTTTAGGCATTTGCCTAAAATTTAGGCACACAACCAAAAATGGCCATTTAATCAGGGACATTAGAGTAATATACTTCTTCTATTGAAAAAAATAAAGGAGGGAAGGTGTATGGGATTCTCAAAAGGGATAGTAAAATACCGTATACAGATTTTGATATTCACACTAATACTTTTGATACCGTCAGTCATTGGCATAGCTTCAACTAGAGTAAACTATGATATGCTGACCTATCTTCCGGAGGATATTGAAACAGTAAAAGGACAGGATGCGCTTAAGGAGGATTTTAATAAGGGTGCGTTCACTTTTCTCGTATTCGAGGGGATGACTGATAAAGAAGTGGCAGACTGCAAGGAGAAGGTCGAAGGAATTGAACATGTTGACACAGTTCTATGGTACGATTCCGTTGCCGACCTATCCATGCCAAAGGAAATGCTGCCGGATTCTGTTCTACAGGAGTTTAATACGGATCATTCAACCATGATGGCTGTATTCTTTGATACGGGAACGTCAGATGATGAAACTATGGATGCCGTGAAGGAAATAAGAAAGGTCTGCGGGAAGGACTGTTTTGTCTCCGGTATGACGGCGCTGGTAGTTGACCTGAAAGATCTTTGTGAAAAAGAGGAGCCTGTTTATGTAGGGATGGCGGTTTTGCTGGCAACAGCTGTAATGCTGCTTCTCCTTGACAGCTGGCTGATACCTTTCGTTTTTCTGGCATCTATCGGTGCCATGATACTTATCAATCTGGGGACAAATGTGTTTATGGGAGAGATTTCATATATTACCAAAGCCTTGTCGGCAGTGCTGCAGCTTGCAGTTACCATGGACTACTCCATATTCCTGTGGCACAGCTATAACGAGCAGATGGAAAAGGGTCTGGAGAAAAAAGAAGCTATGGCTGTGGCCATTCACAGTACCTTCACCAGCGTAATCGGAAGCTCTGTAACAACGATTGCAGGCTTTATTTCTCTTTGCTTCATGGCCTTTACACTGGGTCGCGACCTGGGAATCGTAATGGCAAAGGGCGTGTTCCTTGGTGTAATTGGAAGTGTAACGGTTCTGCCCGCTTTGATACTGCTGCTGGACAAGCCTTTGCAGAAGACAAGACACAGATCGTTAATACCGGACATGAAGAAGCTGGCTGCGGGAATCATCAAAGTCTTTCCGGTGTTCCTCGTCGTCTTTCTGCTGCTCATACCGCCGGCACTCTATGGGTATCATGAGGCAAATGGGGAAGTGTACTATGATATGGGAGAATGCCTGCCGGATGATATGAATTATGTAATATCAAATTCCAAGCTAAAAGAGGATTTCAATATTGCAAGTACTCACATGGTTCTGGTGGACAGTGGCCTTTCATCAAAGACTGTTGACTCCATGATTGACGAAATGGAGGATGTGGATGGCATCAAATATGTATTGGGACTGGAATCGGTTCTGGGATCACGTGTTCCGGAAGAAATCCTGCCTGAAAGCATAAAGGAAATCGTGGAAAGCGACAGATACAAGCTGCTGCTTATAAACTCTGAATATAAGGTGGCAAGCGATGAGGTCAATGACCAGATAGATCAGCTGAATACCATTCTGAAAAGATACGATGACAGGGGAATGCTCATTGGAGAGGCTCCCTGCATGAAGGACATGATCCTGACCACAGACCATGACTTCAAGGTTGTAAATGCAATTTCAATTGTGGCAATATTCCTGATAATTCTGTTTGTGGAAAAGAGTGCAACATTACCTTTGATACTGATAGCTGTAATCGAGCTGGGCATTTTCATAAATCTGGGAATACCACACTATATGGGACAGAGCATGTCCTTCATAACACCTATTTGTATCAGTACAATTCAGCTGGGAGCAACTGTGGACTATGCAATACTGATGACCACAAGGTACAAGGCTGAGAGAATCAAAGGCAATGACAAGAGGACGTCTGTCCGGACTGCTTTGTACACATCCATTCCATCTATTATCGTTTCGGGAATGGGACTTTTCGCAGCAACCTTTGGAGTAGGAGTATATTCAGATATAGAGATTATAAGCTCTATGTGCATGATGATGGCGAGAGGTGCAGTGATAAGCATGCTGCTGGTAATATTCGTGCTGCCACAGATGTTTATGTTATTTGATGGAGCAATCTGCAGAACCAGTATGGGAATGAGAAACATTAACAGAAAACAAAAAGACGTGGAGGGATTGAGCTATGAAACAATGGAGTAAAAAAGCGGCGGTTATCGGCCTGAGCACCGCCTTATGCCTTAGCTATATGGGGGCATCCATATATGCGGCAACAAACAGTAACAAAACAGATGAGAATGAAAAGATTGATGACAGCAAGACACTGGTCTCCAAAATAGAGGAGGAAAGCGGCCTTGAAGAGGGGCATATTTCCAAGGATGAAACTGTATATGTGATTTCAGGAAGTGATGGGGCTGTTCAGAAAGTAATAGTAAGTGACTGGATTAAAAACGGTATCAAGTCTGAGAAGGTGTCGGATTTCAGCAGCCTTCAGAACGTGGAAAACGTAAAAGGTGATGAGAAAGCCAAGATTGATGGAAAGAACATCCTGTGGGATGCTCAGGGGAATGACATATATTACAGAGGCGATATAAATAAGGAACTTCCTGTGGAGCTTGCAGTATCATACACCTTAGACGGAAAAGACATTAAACCGGCCCAGCTGAGCGGCAAAAGCGGCAAAGTGACTATCCGTTTTGACTATACCAACAGGCAGTATGAGATGATGAGTATTAACGGCAAAGAGGAAAAAATCTACGTTCCTTTTGCTGCGGTAACAGGATTGATTCTGGACAGTGATTCCTTCCGAAACGTGGAGATATCAAACGGAAAGCTGATAAATGACGGGGATAAAACCATAGTCATGGGCTTTGCTCTGCCGGGTCTTCAGGATAATCTTGCCATTTCAAAAGACAAACTTGATATTCCTGACTATGTGGAAATAAAAGCCGATGTGGAGGATTTTCGCATGGGAATGACAGTAACCCTGGTATCAAATGAGTTTTTCAACGGCTCAGACAGGATAGATACGTCCTCGGCAGGTCAGCTTAGTGACAACATGGGAAAACTGGACGAAGGTATGAACAGGCTGCTGAATGGCTCATCAGATCTGTACGAGGGGCTGTCAACTTTGATGGACAAGTCCGGAGAAATGTCCGACGGTATCAAAGCCCTTGCAGGTGGAGCAAAGGCAGTAAACCAGGGTGCCGGGGATTTGAACCTGGGTGCATCAAAGGTAAAAGTCGGTGCTCATGACCTGTCTCAGGGGTTGGAAACTTTGACCGAAAACAATGATGCTCTGAAGAGCGGAGCTGAGCAGGTGTTCAAATCTCTGCTGAAAACGGCCACGGAGCAGATAAAAGCAGCGGGCCTGTCGGTAGATACGCTGACAATTGAAAATTACGGACAGGTTTTGGATGAACTGATTGGGGGACTGGATGAGAACAAGGTATATGAGCAGGCTCTTGAGCAGGTTACAAAGGCGGTAGAGGAAAAACGACCTGATATTAAACAGGCCGTTACCGAAAACGTAAAGGCTCAGGTGGAGGAGCAGGTTACGGCGCAGGTTAAGGCGCAGGTAAGGACTGAGGTTACCGAGGCAGTCACTGCAGGGATGACGGAAGAGCAGAAAAACAGCGAGGATGTTCAGTCGCTTATTGATTCAAATGTGAACGCACGGATGGAAAGTGACGAGTTGAAGCAGGTAGTAAAGTCTGCTGTTGAGCAGCAGATGGAAACCGCTCAGATAAAGAATACCATAGAACAAAACGTGGAACTTCAGGTTCAAAAGGCAATCTCTGAGAATATGGCCTCTGAAGAGGTGCAGTCAAAGCTTTCAGCTGCTTCTGAGGGAAGCAGGGCGATTATTGACCTGAAGGCATCTCTGGATAGCTACAACGGATTTTATCTGGGTCTGCTTAGCTACACTAACGGCGTCTCCCAGGCTGCTGCAGGAGCAAAGACTCTGGAACAGGGGGCTTCCCAGATGAAGGAGGGTGCGGCTCAGCTGAAAGACGGAACCGGCACCTTATATGCCGGGGTAAAAACTCTTAAGGAGGGAACTCCTGCCCTGATTGACGGGATTTCAAAGTTAAAGGAAGGTTCGATGCAGCTGTCTGATGGATTAAATCAGTTCAACAAAGATGGGATATCCAAGCTGATTAAGGCATTGGATGGTAATCTGGGTGACATCAAAGACAGATTGGATGCGACAGCCCATGTGTCTCAGAACTACCGAAGCTTCTCGGGAATAAAAGGAAGAATGACCGGCCAGGTTAAGTTTATATATAGAACTGATGAAATCGAGTAGGTGAGGCTGCTATCGAGTAAGTGAGGCGTGAAAACGCCTCACCAATAAGGTAAGGCGCTAAAACGCCTCGCAAATGAGGAAAGGCGTTAAAACGCCTTGCTAATAAGGTAAGGCGCTAAAACGCCTCATTTTACGGAATTAGGGGCTGAATGCGCCGGATTTTGCCGCAAAATCCAAGAAAATACATCAAATGCGCCATGTTTTATTCTGCCGAGGATGAGCGGACGCTCCGCTCGTAGCAGCGCTACAAAATATAAATCGGAAATACGCCGCAATCACCAAGGGGAGAATGTGTTTGCGGCGTATTTACATTTTATTACTGTAAAAAAATAGATTGGGCAGCCAGCCACTTAACAAGACTGGAAAATACTGGAAGAACTATGATGAACACCAAAATGAATCTGAGTAACACCATGGCGCAAAGTGACTCTTTTCGATAGGAATGCGGCAAAATGTGGCGCACTCACTACTGTTTTGTTCAAAATGCGGCGTCAGGTGGCGCACTCACTGTTGTTTTGTTCAAAATGCGGCATTTAGACCCCCGGCGCCGACCAGGTCCGCAGGCCCAACTCCCGGCATCGACCAGGTCTGCAGGCCCAACTCCCGACGCCGACCAGGTCCACAGGCCCAACCCCCGGCGCCAACCAGATCCGCAGGCCCAACTCCCGACGCCGACCAGGTCCGCAGGCCCAACCCCCGACGCCGACCAGGTCCGCAGGCCCAACCACCCCATCCTTTTACCATTTCAGAAACATTAGGGTTTTATTTTCCTTTAAGTTGTAATATAATAATACGATGAAACAATTCATATAATGTTCGATTCTGAACGAATTCCCACATGAAACCAAAGTTTATAAAAACGACAATAGCAAAAGTGAAAATAAGAGTGATTAAGGATCTTATAGAATAGAAAGGACGCACCTTTCAGGTGCAGGTGATTTTTGTATGGACAAGAAATTAGATGATATTCAGGGACAGACGACAGTTGAAATGAATCAGGTATCGGGGAACACGGGCAACGACACCGGCAGTTCCTCAGGCCGCGACTCCAGCCGCGCAGAAGGCCCGAGCCAGGAACGCCCAGAGGTAGAAGGCATTCTGGAAATCGCAGAAGGCGGCTTCGGCTTCCTGCGATTCAACAACTTTCTGACAAGTGAAAAGGATATTTACGTATCACCGACGCAGATCAGAAGATTCAACCTTAAGACAGGTGATTTGATAAAAGGCATTTCAAGGCTGCCTAAGGAAGGCGAGAGGTTTGGGGCTTTGTTGTATGTGCTGGAGGTTAACGGAGATGAGCCGGGGGCAGCCATCAGAAGACCCGACTTTGATAACCTGACGCCTATATTCCCTAGAGAAAGACTTACTCTGGAGGATGGCCCTGCTAATCTGGCAATGAGGCTTATCGATCTGATAGCACCTATAGGAAAGGGTCAGAGAGGACTGATAGTGGCACCGCCAAAGGCAGGTAAAACTACTTTGCTGAAAAACATTGCCAACAGTATAGAGAAAAAACATCCTGAGGTTGAGATGATCGTTCTTTTGATCGACGAAAGACCTGAGGAAGTAACAGATATGAGAAGATCCCTTGTCGGTGGAGAAGTAATCTATTCAACCTTTGACGAAATGCCGCAGCACCACGTGAAGGTGGCGGAGATGGTCCTTGCCAGAGCGCAGAGACTGGCAGAGCACGGGAAGGACGTTGTAATACTTCTGGACAGCATCACCAGACTGGCAAGAGCATATAACCTGGTAGTTCCCGCATCAGGAAGGACTTTGTCGGGAGGACTTGACCCGGGAGCTCTTCACAAGCCAAAGAAGTTTTTCGGTGCGGCCAGAAACCTGGAAGAAGGCGGCAGCATTACCATTCTGGCAACAGCCCTTGTGGAGACAGGCAGCAGAATGGACGATGTGATCTTTGAGGAATTTAAGGGAACCGGCAACATGGAGCTTCATCTTGACAGAAAGCTTTCAGAAAAGAGAATATTCCCGGCAATCGATCTTAACAAATCAGGAACACGTAAGGAAGACCTGCTGATGAGCCAGGATGAGCTGGAGGCAATCTGGACAATGCGCAGAGCTTTAGCTAACAACGGAACACAGGATGCGGCAGAAATGATAATCGATAACCTGGCACATACTAAGACTAACAGCGATTTTATAGAAGTAATAAAGAAAGTGTTTTTAAAGTAATGGATTTAAGTAAGATATTTCTAAAGGAAGCATGTCCCACCAAGGTGGGAGGGCAGGCCGTTATGGAAGGCATTATGATGCGAGGCGCACAGCGCAGTGCTGTGGCAAACCGGGTTCCTGACGGCAGAATACACATTAAAACCATGCCAAACAAAAAACTTGGCAAGTGGTCCCGGGTTCCGGTGATAAGAGGGGTTGTGAGTTTTGTTACCTCCCTTGTTCAGGGCACCGGCACACTGATGTACTCGGCAGAGGTGCTGGAAAAATACTGGCCTGAGGACCAGCTTGAAGAGGACAAGCTGACCAAATGGATGAATGAAAAGTTTGGTGAAAAGAAAGCGTGGAACATACTGTTGTATATATCCGTGGCATTTTCGCTGGTTGTGTCCATTGGAGTTTTTGTTCTTTTGCCTACGGCGGCGGTTAACCTGCTGGGGGGACTGATCAAAAGCGCAGTGGTTTTGAACCTGATTGAGGGAGTTTTGAGGCTGGCCATTTTCCTGCTGTACGTCTGGGCAATAGCAAAGATGGAAGACATCAAAACAGTATTCATGTATCACGGTGCTGAACACAAGACTATACACTGTTTTGAGAACGGACTGGAGCTGACACCGGAAAACGCCCAGCAGTTTTACACTCTGCACCCAAGATGCGGAACAAGCTTTCTGATGTTCGTTATGATAATAAGCTTAATACTCTTTTCGCTGTTTGGATGGCCGAACCTGGTTATGAGATTGACATCGAGACTGCTCCTGATTCCCGTTGTGGCAGGTTTGTCCTATGAGCTTTTGAAGTGGGCCGGAGGCAGTGACAATGCTTTGGTAAAGCTTCTCAGCCTGCCGGGACTCTACGTCCAAAAGCTGACTACTAACGAACCTACCAATGACCAGCTTGAAATAGCAATTGCAGCAATGAAGGCCGTAATGGTTCCGGAGGACACTCCATATTTCGAGGGCTTCTGCGACAAAGACGGCAACCTGATATCCCCGGAGGAATAAAATGAGTCTGAACGTAAAAGAAATACTGGAAATCGGCAAAAGACAACTGGAAGAATACAATATCGCCGACGCAGCCATAGACTGCAAGCTTTTATACTGCTACATGATGAACATAAACACCACCGCCATGATTCTGGAATATCAAAAAACTCTGGACGAGGAACACTGCGACGAGTATTTCAAGCTTCTTGACCTTCGTTCCTCAGGAATGCCACTGCAGTACATAACAGGCACCCAGGAATTCATGGGAATGGAGTTCAATGTAAATGAAAACGTACTGATTCCAAGGCAGGACACGGAAACTATGGTGGAGGACGCCCTGGAGATAATCGACCAAAACACCCTTCGCGGAGAATCACTTTCCATCAAAGCCAAGGGCAGCTGGGACATTCTGGACCTTTGCTGCGGCAGCGGTGCCATAGGCATCTCAATATCAAAGCTGTCAAAGAACACAAAGGTCACATGCTCTGATTTAAGTGGCAATGCTCTTCAGGTTGCAAGAACCAATGCATCAAAGCTCAATGCCAAAATCGCCTTCAAGGAAGGCGATCTGCTGGAACCTTTCAAGGGCAGATTTAAAAACAGAAAATTTGATATGATTATCTCTAATCCGCCTTACATAAAAAGCGATGTCATACCCGGCCTTCAGACAGAGGTGAAAGACCATGAGCCAATGATGGCACTGGACGGCGGTGAGAGTGGACTGGACTATTACGAGAGAATAATAGCCGATGCGGCAGGCTGTCTGAAAAAAGAAGGTATCCTGATGCTGGAGATAGGCCACGACCAGCGAGAGGATGTATGCAGGCTGATTGAAGAAACAGGAAGCTTTAAAGATATTACAGGTCTGAAGGATCTGGCGGGCCGTGATCGAATCGTATTTGCCATTGTGGCAGGCAAGTAGAGAAAAAATCTTCGAAAACCGGCAAAAAACACTTGTTTCAGTGGTTTGAGTGTGATATAATCAACAAGCTGTGAAGAATACAGTAGAAAATTATGCACGGATGAATCCGAGCAGGAAAGAGGTATAACATGAAGGAAGGAATCCATCCTGATTATAAGGAATGTAAAGTAACTTGCGCATGTGGTAACAGCTTTGTAACTAAGTCAACTAAAGAAGAGTTAAGACTTGACGTTTGCTCAGCATGTCATCCATTCTTTACAGGACAGCAGAAGTTCATCAACCGTGGTGGACGTGTTGAAAAGTTCAAGAACAAGTACAACCTGTAAGTTATATAATCAGAAGAATCCAAAACCGGAAATTTTCAATTTCCGGTTTTTTATTGCAGTAATGTGTGGTACAATAGTACATTAGAGAGAATTTGTAAACTTTGATAAATCAAGGAGAAAAAGATGTTTGATAAGTTGGATTTTATAGTTGAAAAATATGAAGAAATGTCACTTAAGGTGTCTGATCCGGAAGTGATTAACAATCAGCCGGTATGGCAGAAGTATATTAAGGATATGGGCGAAATGGAGCCTATCGTAAAGAAGTACGAGGAGTATAAGGCAGCCAAGGAAGGTCTCAGAGATGCAAAGGAAATCCTGGAGACTGAGACTGACGAGGAGATGCGTGATCTTGCAAAGATGGAAATCAGCGAGCTGGAGGAGCAGATTGAGACTAACGAGAGCGAGCTGAAGATTCTGCTTCTTCCTAAGGACCCTAACGATGAGAAAAACGTAATTCTTGAAGTAAGAGCCGGAACAGGCGGTGAAGAGGCTGCACTTTTCGGACAGGATCTTTTGAGAATGTACATGAGATATGCTGAAAGACAGAGATGGAAGACAGAGCTGATGGACGTTAACGACACAGGAATCGGTGGAATTAAGGAAGCCGTTGTTCTGATTAAAGGTAAGGGTGCATATTCCAGACTGAAGTACGAGAGCGGCGTTCACAGAGTACAGCGTGTACCTGAAACCGAATCTGCAGGCAGAGTTCATACCTCAGCGGCTACAGTTGCCGTACTTCCTGAAGTAGATGACGTAGAAGTAGACCTGAACCCTAACGATGTAAGAGTTGACGTTTACAGGGCATCCGGTAACGGCGGACAGTGCGTAAATACTACAGACTCAGCTGTCAGACTTACCCACATGCCTACAGGACTGGTTGTAACCTGTCAGGATGAAAAGTCACAGATTAAGAACAAGGAAAAGGCTTTCAAGGTTCTTAAGGCTAGACTGTACGACATGATGGTTCAGGAGCAGAATAAGGAGATTTCCGAAGCGAGAAAGAGCCAGGTCGGCTCCGGAGACAGAAGTGAAAGAATCAGGACATACAACTTCCCACAGGGAAGAGTATCTGAGCACAGAATCGGTCTTACGCTATACAAGCTGAACGCCATTCTGGACGGAGACCTGGATGAAATCATCGACGGACTGATTACCAGCGACCAGGCTGAAAAGATGAAGAACTTCTAAAGAAGCATTTCTAAGGGAGTATTTCAATTAAGGGAGTATTTCGGTAAAAAATGAAAACCAGAATATTGAAGGATACAACTGAAGATATTAAACTGGCAGCGAAAATCATAGATGAAGGCGGTCTGGTAGCCTTCCCAACGGAAACGGTGTACGGACTTGGAGCAAATGCTTTGAACCCGGAGGCTGTGGGAAAGGTTTATGCGGCAAAGGGCAGACCATCCGATAATCCCATGATCGTGCACATAGCATCCAAGGAGGATCTGGCAAAACTGACGCCACAGATAACCGGAGATATGGAGACTTTGATGGAAACCTTCTGGCCGGGACCTCTCACCATGATAGTAGAGAGAAATCCTGAAATCCCGGATGTGACCACAGGCGGTCTTGATACGGTAGGAGTGAGAATGCCGGACAATAAGGTTGCTCTGGCTTTAATAGACGCGTCGGGATGGCCTATTGCGGCACCCAGCGCCAATCTATCGGGAAAGCCCAGCCCTACTCGTGCCATAGATGTAATCGAGGATCTGTCGGGCAGAGTGGATGCCATCATTGAAAGCGACAACTGCTCTTTCGGCATCGAGTCAACGGTGGTGGATATGACAGGGCCTGAGCCAATGATTTTGAGGCCGGGCATCATAACGGAAAAGGATTTGCAGGAAGCACTGGATAAGCCTATTTTGATGGATCCGACTTTGAACGTGAGACCTGACCGGTTCAACAATGACAATTTCAAACCGAAGGCTCCGGGAATGAAATACAAGCATTATGCACCGAAAGCGGAGATGATGATTTTCGAAGGCGAGGCTGAGGCTGTGGAGGCGGCCATTAACGCAGAGAGAATGGAGCGGGAGCTTCTCGGTCAGAAGGTGGCTGTAATCACCTATGACAGCGGTAATCCAAAGCAGGCAGCCAGACGGTTCTTCGCCGAGCTTCGTGACGCTGACAGACACGGTGCGGACGCTATACTGGCAGCGGCCATCGAAGAAGAAGGCATCGGCTTCTCTGTAATGAACAGAATGCTGAAATCGGCCGGATATAATATCAGAAAAGTTTAATCAAATCAATCACATAAAATTAAGAAAGAGACGACGAGGTAAGGAAAATGATTATTGCATTGGCAAGCGACCATGGCGGTTTCGCACTAAAGGAACAGATCAAAGCTCATCTGGCAGGAAGAGGCTTTGATGTTACAGATCTTGGAACAAACTCCGAGGAATCCGTTGACTATCCGGCTTTCGGAAAAGCATGCGGGGAAGAGGTTGCATCGGGAAAGGCCGACCTGGGAATCGTATGCTGCGGTACGGGAATCGGAATTTCAATCGCCGCTAACAAAGTTAAGGGCGTAAGATGCGGACTTTGCACATCTGTTGAGATGGCAACTTTGACGAAACAGCACAACAACGCTAACATTCTGGCTTTAGGCGGAAGAACTACTGCCCCTGAGCTTGCAATGGAAATTGTAGATGCATGGCTTGACACGGAGTTTGAGGGCGGACGCCACCAGAGACGTGTGGACATGCTGGACAACATGTAATGATGTAACGGATTGTATAGAATTGTAAAAAAATTGAAACACTACGGGAGGAACTGTTATGGGTAAAGTTTATGTATTTGACCATCCACTGATTCAGCACAAGGTATCGTTAATGAGACAGACATCTACAAATGTTAAGGAGTTCAGAGAACTGGCTAAAGAAATCTCAACACTTATGGGTTTTGAGGCTACCAGAGATTTACCTCTGAAGGAGGTGGAAATTGAAACTCCTATCTGTTCGGCAAAAGTAAAAATGCTGGACGGTGAAGATATTGCAATCGTACCTATTCTGCGTGCAGGTCTTGGATTTGTAGATGGAATGCTTGCCCTGTATCCAAACGCAAAGGTTGGACACATCGGTCTTTACAGAGACCCTGAAACACATAAGCCGGTAGAATACTACTGCAAACTTCCTGTGGATATAGACAAGAGAAAGATTTTCGTTGTTGACCCTATGCTGGCAACAGGCGGAAGTGCTGTAGCTGCTATAGACTTTATCAAGCAGAGAGGCGGCAAGGACATAGTGTTCATGTGTCTGCTGGCCGCTCCTGAAGGCTTGGATGTTCTACAGGCAGCTCACCCTGATATTGACATTTACATCGCCGCAAAGGACAGCCATCTGAACGAGAATGCATACATCGTTCCCGGCTTAGGAGATGCAGGCGACAGATTATATGGAACAAGGTAGGAGGATTTGATGAAAAATTTTATTCCCGATAACATTAGCAAATACGATAATGTTTATGACGTATTGAAGGAAAGAGGATTTATAGAGCAGGTTACAGATGAAGAGGTTGTAAGAGAGCTTCTTGGTAAGGAGAAAATTAAGTTCTATATCGGTTTTGACCCTACTGCAGACTGTCTGCACGTCGGACATTTTATGCAGGTAATCATTATGATGTACATGCAGAAGTTCGGACACACTCCTGTAGTGCTTATCGGTGGCGGTACAGGAATGGTTGGGGATCCTTCCGGAAGACAGGACATGCGTCAGATGATGACAGTTGAAACTATCGATGACAATTGCTGCAAGTTCAAGTGTCTGTTTGACAAGTTCCTTGACTTTGACGAGGAATGGAAGTACGAAGGCAACAACGGAGTGTATGCTCCCGGTCACGAGAACAAAACTCCGGAACCGGGCAAGGCTATTGCTGTTAACAACGCTGAATGGATCAGACCTCTTAACTACGTTGAATTCGTAAGAGAAGTAGGAACTCACTTTAACGTTAACAACATGCTTCGTGCTGAGTGTTACAAGCAGAGAATGGAAACGGGGCTTTCCTTCCTGGAATTCAACTACATGCTGATGCAGGGATATGACTTTGCTGTAATGGCAAGGGACTTCGGCGTAAAGATGCAGTTTGGCGGAAACGACCAGTGGTCAAATATGATTGCCGGCAAACAGCTGTCCAGAAAGTGGAATGATATAGACGTAGAGGCTATGACCTTTGCTCTTCTGACTAACAGCGAAGGTAAGAAAATGGGTAAGACTCAGAAGGGAGCATTGTGGCTGTCTGCTGACAGAACTTCCCCATACGAATTCTACCAGTACTGGAGAAACGTTGGCGATGCTGACGTGGAAAAGTGTCTGCGTATGCTGACCTTCCTGCCAATGGATGAGGTTAAGCGTCTTGCTTCACTGGAAGGGGCGGAAATCAACAAGGCTAAGGAAATTCTTGCTTTTGAGGTTACCAAGCTTGTTCACGGTGAAGAGGAAGCTATCAAAGCTCAGGAAGGCGCAAGAGCTGCTTTCGGCGGTGGAGCGGGTAATGCTGCAAACATCCCTTCAACAGAAATGGCAGCTGCTGATTTTGAGGGAGAAGGAAAGGGTCTTCTTACTCTGATTAAGGATCTGGGTCTGGTTCCGTCAAACGGTGAAGGCAGAAGAACGGTTGAACAGGGCGGACTGTCCATTAACGGTGAGAAGGTAACCGATCCTAAGACGGCAGTTACACTTGACATGTTCAATGACGGAGAAATCCTGATTCAGAAGGGCAAGAAGAAATTCCACAAGGTTGTAATAAAATAGTATTACGAGGCGAAAACATGAATATCAAAAAAGTACTAAGGATAATTGTGCCTATAACACTTGTAGCAGTAACTCTATGGGTACTTTATATAACTATTTCAACCGGAACTATAAATAGAGATTTAACGAGAAATCTTGCATTTGCAGTGTTTTTGGGCTGCGAGATTATGCTGAATCTTTTTTCGGAAGAAACGGTCTGGGAGCCGCCGGCAGAGATTAAGGAAGATGAAGACTACATACTAGCCTTGGACAGGGTGAAAATAGGTCAGAAATTCATCTCAGCCGGAGGTATGATGTTTATTATTCCATTCATTATAATCCTGATACTGCAGCACGCGTCAGGAATACTTGCCGGCTTGTTAGTTTTCGCCATTTTGGCGGGAATCCTAAGTTTCTTATTCGGTTTAATTCTAGATTTTGCCGGTGAGCGGTATCTGACAAAGGTAGCAATGGAATATAACACAGAAGAGGAACTTATGGCAGAATCGGGTGCAGATTCTGAAGAGAAAGAAATAAACAAAGCAATCATAGTTATTAGGATTGTTAGTTTGATTGCTCTAATAGGTTGGGGTATATCGATGTTTATATCCATATTTCTAGAGTAACACGACTTCTAAATGAAAATGAGGCGATTCCATTTGGGAATCGCCTCTTGAAGTTTTTGGAATTCTTCTATTTCATAACCTTCTTCAGAAGTATCGGTGTAATGATAGTGGTGATGATTACAACCAGAACGATTGGTGAGAACAGGTCTCCGCTCAAAAGTCCCATAGCGTAGCCCTTCTGTGCGACGATCAATGCAACTTCTCCTCTGGATACCATTCCCAGTCCGATACAGAGAGCTTCATGAGAATTGTACTTGCAAAGCCTTGCTCCCAGGCCGCAACCGACGATCTTTGTCAGAATTGCGATTACCAGCAGCAGCAGTGAGAAAATGAACAGCTGTGTGGTCATTCCATCTAACTGAGTTTTGATACCGATGCTGGCAAAGAATATAGGTGAGAAGAACAGGTAGCTTGGAACTGTCATCTTCTTTGCGATATCGGACCTTACCTTGAAGGTTGAAAGGATTACTCCTACCATGTATGCGCCTGTAATGTCGGCAATTCCGAAATACTCTTCCGATGCATATGAAACCGCAAGAACAAGGGCGATAACGTAGATTGAAATTCTTCTCTTTTCCTTAAGTCCGTCGATTTTGTTCCTGAAACGAGTAAGGATGAAAGCCAGAACAGCCATAGCAACTGCGTACAGCAGGATTTTGATACATACTACAGCGATGCTGATGGATGGGTCCTTCATGCTTGTAACGATGGTCAGGATGATAATTCCGATGATGTCGTCCAGAACTGCGGCACCAAGGATTGCATTTCCTACAGGTCCGCTCAGCTTGCCCATTTCTCTCAAAGCCTCAACAGTGATGCTTACAGATGTAGCGGTCAGGATAACTCCCATGAATACAGCTTTAAGCACTTCGCTTGAATTTGCCATATCTACATCAAAGAAGAAATAGTATCCACAGAAACCTCCTACCAGCGGAAGCAAAACTCCGCACAAGGCTATTACCACGAAAGAAACAGCATTCTTCTTGATTTCCTTTAAATCTGTGTCCAGTCCGGCGATGAACATCAGAATAATAACTCCGATTTCCGATGACTTTGCAAGGAAGTCGGTTTCAGTTACAACACCTAATACTGAAGGTCCGAGTATAACGCCGGCGATCAAAGCTCCCACAACCTGAGGCATGTGTACTTTTTCGGATGCCTCGCCCAGAAACTTAGTTGAAAGTATAACGATTGCTACTGTTAATAAGAAACTAAAATCTTCCATATATTATAACCTCCCTTTCCACAACAGCTACACATTATAACACCGCAAAGAAGGAATGTCCACCCCCTAAACTAAAGAAAATTCCCCTGTAAACAAAAGAAAAACTCCCCTTGGGATAATCCCAAAGAGGAGCTTGGATTCTATTTTTCGTCGGCAACTTTGCCTGCTTCCTTCAGCCTGCGAGCTGCATAGACAACTGGTGTATCCAGCGCACTTGTTACGAAGTAAATCACATATCCTGCAATTGCAATATGGAAAAGTGTTGCAATATCATACATCCCCCAGAAAGCGCCGAAGTTAAACAGGAAGGTGTTTAACAGCTGGGACACCATAGTGGAACCGTTGTTTCGAATCCACAGTCCCTTTCTGGAATCGCCGAAAAGCTTAGTAGTGTGCTTCCAGATTGCATGGTATGCAAATACGTCGAAAACCTGAACGATTGCATATACTGCAAAGCTTACAAGCATAAGTCTCGGAGTATTGGAAAAGATAGTCTGTATTGCCGGACTTGCCCAGTCGTTTGCGTTAGGCTCGTACAGGAACCAGGACTGAGAAACCAGGATAAATACCACACTTACAGCAATTCCGATACTAACGGCTTTGTTGGCGTACTGCCTGCCCTCCGTCTCGCTGAGAATATCAGTTACCAGGAAGGTTGAGGCGAAAAGTATGTTGCCCAGGGTCTGTTCCATCCCAAAGGCATCGACCATAATCAAAACCTCGATGTTTGCAGTAATGGTTGCGATGGCGGTCCACACGTAAAGTCCGCTTCTGCCAAAAAATCTGTAGAAGAGCAGGACTGTGGCGTAGATGCCTATCAGGCTGACAATTAGTACAATTTCGTTATTCATTTGTATCACTCCCTTAGTTTTGTTTATAGACAGGATGGTTTCGAACTGTCTTTTTTGATTGTACCGTGGTACTATAGCATATTTGCCGTCCTATGGCAAGAGGCTTTTTTTATCAAAGCCGACAGCGTTTCATCAAAGATGACAGGCCCGCGAAATCAAATGCAAAAAAACCCTTGCAATTCCAAGGCTCTTACTGTATAATAGTCGTGCACTGTGTTTAGACAGTGGTTTTTGAAGTTGCAAGGCAGAGCTTTTGCCCGGTAACCTTGCAAGCTAAAAGTTAGTTTTAGTTATGCTGAAAACAATCCGGCTTTGATCGGATTTCAGTAGGCAGAGCCGAAACGGATTGAAAAATCTCAGTAGGTAGAAAGGAAGAGAAGATGAAATCTTACATCGCAAAACCTGCAGAAGTAGAACGTAAGTGGTACGTTGTAGATGCAGAAGGAAAAACTTTAGGTAGATTAGCTTCAGAAGTTGCTTCCGTATTAAGAGGAAAGAACAAGCCAATCTACACACCACACGTAGACTGCGGAGACTACGTAATCGTTATCAACGCTGAAAAAGTAGAAGTAACCGGTAAGAAGAGAAAAGAAAAGATCTACAAGAGACATACTGGATATCCAGGTGGATTAAGAGAATTATCTTTTGAAAAGTTACAGGCAAAGAAACCTGAAGAAATTATTAACCACGCTGTTAAAGGCATGCTTCCAAAGGGAAAGCTTGGCAGACAGATGTTTAAGAAGTTAAAGGTTTATGCAGGCCCTGAACATGCACATGCAGCTCAGAAGCCAGAGACATTAGAATTTTAAGGAAAGGGAGGAATAAACAATGGCAAAATTACAATACCAAGGTACAGGTAGAAGAAAACATTCAGTTGCTAGAGTTAGATTAATCCCTGGTACTGGAAAAATCACTGTAAACAAGAAGGATCTTGAAGACTACTTCGGAATGGAAATCGTTAAGAGAGAAGTAAGAAGACCTTTCGAAATCGCTGGTTGCGAAGGACAGTTCGACGTAATCGCTACTGTAAATGGTGGTGGATTCACAGGACAGGCAGGTGCATTAAGACACGGTATCTCCAGAGCACTTTGCGAAGCTGACAAGGAAGCTTACAGAGCACCTCTAAAGGCTGCAGGATTCTTAACTAGAGACTCCAGAATGAAGGAAAGAAAGAAGTACGGTCTGAAAAAGGCAAGAAGAGCAAGCCAGTTCTCAAAGCGTTAATCGAAACTATCAAAGAGATAATTACAGCGGCGCTTCAAAACGCTGGAAGACTTGCAATTACAAGGTTTTACAATTTGTGGAACTTGCAGAAAAGTACCGAATCGGTACGAGCTTGCAACTTAATTGCAACGTACTTGCAACAAACAGAAAAAAGAAATTTTTTTAAGATGTTATCCATAAGGATAGCATCTTTTTTTACGCACTTGTTCCTGCGACTGTTCCTATGGAGCAGAGCAGTGGAACGTGCTTACTCAATAAAACATTCCAGTTTATTTACTGCCTCAAGCAAAACGCTTAAGTCTAAGTGCGTATAAACTGTTTCGGTAACATTTCCCAAAGACTGTCCATTGAGCTTTGCTCTAATGGTGGAAGACACATCTAAATCTGCAAGCAGTGATGTGAAGGTATGCCTTGTGGCATGAGGAGTGTAATTCAAACCCATGCTGTTCATTAACTGCTTAAAGGTCTTAAGGTACTGGTCATAACTAACAGGATTTTCCGGATGTTTTTCGTTAAGGTATAGATACTCACTGTTGCCGTTGTTATACCATTCTGCAAAGAACGGGTATATGACTTCGGCAATAGGAACCTTTCTTTTTGCGTTAACGGTTTTTCCTTTCGGAATGATAAAGTAACGCTCTTCAAGAAACACATCAGACTTTTTCAGATTAAGGAACTCCGAGATACGGAGTCCGGTCCACATAAGAACAAGAACACTCTGACAGAACCTGTCATCTTTTCTTTTCCACATGAGCTTAACCTCGTCATGGGTTAAGTGTTTATCTTCTTCATCCTTTGCTTCATGAATAGCTTTTTTAGCTGTAAGGTCAACGAATTCCGAATAATCCTTTCCTACAATGTCATACTTCATGGCATATTCATACATTATTCGAAATAGTACATAAACCTTTTTCAGCGTTGGATAATTTTTATCGCTTTTGTCTATGACATCCTGTAAATCCTGTAACC
>JAQXLM010000084.1 GCA_029012125.1 Eubacteriaceae bacterium
TTTTTCCCGTCATATAACATAGTAATTATTATTTGCATAAGATATAATCCTTCTTGTAGGATCATCTCCCTGCGAAAATCAAAAAGGAGAATCTAATAATGAAATTTGACTGCATGTCCATGTTATTCAATCCCTTCGTTCTGATGTTTATCACCATTGCCATCGGATTGCTGTTCGGAAAAATCAGATTCGGAAAATTCAGTTTCGGCGCATCCGGCGCCCTGTTTGCGGGATTGCCCATCGGCTTTTTCGTGTATAAGCTGGCCGGCAGCATCTATGCGTCAGGTGATGACACCGTTGCCGGTTTTTCCGCTATCAAAACCATATTTGAAACAAATAACGGCAAGCTGATAAGCACTAACTTCTTCCAGACCTCTCTCATATTCTTCGTAGCGGCAGTGGGACTTCTGGCTGCCAAGGATCTGGGAATAGTTCTGAAGAAGTACGGAGCGAAATTTGTAGTTCTCGGCCTTGTAATCACCCTGGTCGGTGCAGGAGCAACCTACGCTGCCACAGGTATAGTCAAGAGCACCACAGCCTACGGTGTAGCCGGTGTTTATACAGGAGCTTTGACCAGCTCCCCGGGTCTAGCTTCCTCTCTTGAAACCTCAGAAAAACACGCTTTGGAAGTGGCGGATAAATATCAGTCTTTGACTCCTGAGGAAAAGAAATCAGTAATCGAGATTATCAATCTAAGCGAGGAATATGACCTGAATGCAGCTGATGTAGATGTTCTGGACAGTGATATGAAGGAAGCCTATGCTTCCAACGCTACAGGTCAGGTAGGTATGGGCTATGCTGTAGGATATCCCTTTGGTGTCATCATAGTTATCCTTGCTGTAAACTTCCTCAGCGTAATCTTTAGAATAGACGTGGAGGAAGAAAAGAAAAAGTACGCGCAGGAAATGGCTCAGGCGAAGAAAGACATAAAGATCAGGGAAATTTCAACTACCTCATTCAGCATACTGTCCTTTGCAATCGTGTGCTTTGTCGGATATCTTCTGGGCAACCTGAAGTTCTACATGGGTCCTCTCGGATATGTCAGTCTGGAATCCACAGGAGGTGTTTTGATAGCCAGCCTTGTACTTGGATATATAGGTAAAATCGGTCCCCTTTCCTTCAGAATGGATCCGAAAACTCTCGCAGTAGTTAGAGAGCTTGGTCTGGTATTCTTTCTGGCAATCGTAGGCCTCAACTACGGATACGGCGCTATTACCGCTCTCGCAGGTGCCGGTCTGACTCTTGCAATCGTATCAATTATCGTTGGAGCTCTTGCAATATTGGCAGGCTTCATTCTGGGCAGATATGTTTTCAAAATAAACTGGGTAATGCTTTGCGGTGCAATCTGTGGTGGTATGACATCAACTCCGGGACTGGGAGCTGCTACCGATGCCATCGGAAGCGACGATCCGGGTGCAGGCTACGGCGCTACTTATCCATTTGCACTTTTCGGCATGATAGTATTTACAATCATTATGTTCAAGCTGCCTTTGATTTAAAAGGTTGATGGAATAATAAATATGCACATAAAACCTCACGTCTTCGGCTATATTATTCTTAGCAGAAAAGAAGTGAGGTTTTTTCTATGAACAACAATAACGGCTTAGGTCTTTTTAAATTAACTTTTTTTGCCATAGCCACCACCCTTGCAAGCGGCGTCTTCAGCATGACCGGAGATATGGCTCGAAACGGTGCGGGCACCTTCTCCGTACTGGTTGGCTGGATAATCGCCGGTGTAGGTATGTATGCAATGGCAATGTGTTTCAACCGTCTCAGCCTTATCAAGCCGGAGCTTACCAGCGGTATATATTCATATGCAAAAGAAGGCTTCGGCGAATATGTGGGTTTTAACTCGGCATGGGGCTATTGGGTAAGCGCTATCCTCTCACAGGTTTCCTTTGCCACACTGCTCTTTGCCGCATTAGGCAGGTTTTTCCCTCTATTCGGAAATGGAAACAATGTGGCATCCATAGTAGGTGCCTCTGTAATAGTATGGTTGTTTACCTTTCTGGTTATGTCAGGAGTGCAGGAGGCGGTAACAATCAACGTGATAATCGTTATCGCTAAAGTAATTCCTATCCTGGCTTTCATCATTTTCGCCATTTTCCTCGGTGCCTTTGATTTAGATATATTCACCTCAAATTTTTACGGCGAGGATACGGGTCTTTCCACATCAGAACAGGTTCTGCGTACCACATACACCACCGTCTGGATTTTCACCGGTATAGAGGGTGCCGTAGTAATCTCAGCCCGGGCCAAAAATACGGCTACGGCAGGTAAGGCCACAGAGCTTTCATTTATAGCTCTTTTCGTTCTGTATGCTTTGATATCCGTTCTCAGTATGGGCATAATGCCTCGGGCTCAGCTGGCGAAGCTGCCTGATCCGTCTCTGGCGGCTTTGATGGAATATGTTGTTGGGCCGTGGGGAAGCACTCTCATAAATATGGGTGTTATCATATCTATTATCGGGGCCATGTTTGCATACACTCTGGTAATAGCCGACAGCGTATATGCCCCTGCCAAGGACGGCGCTTTTCCATCCTTCGTCACCCTGGAAAACAGAAAAAAAGCCCCTGTTGCATCCCTGATACTGTCTGCTGCCATCATACAGCTGCTGTTAATCGTGGTGTATTTCCAGTCCTCAACCTATCAGACCCTGTACACCCTGGCTACCAGTGCCATTATGATACCTTTCGTACTGTCAGCCCTCTATTGTCTGAAGACAACCGTTCAGGACAATTTCATTCATTCCGGCAAGGTAACTCCTAAGGTATGGGTTATTTCAATACTGGGAACTGTGTACGGCTTCTGGATGCTTATTGCTACGGGAATCGAGAACGTCATTATTTCAGCATTTATCTTTGCTCCGGGCTTTTTCGTATACCTGTGGAGCAGACTGCAGGTCAGAAGAAAGCTTTTCGAAACAAAAGGCGACATAGCATTATTTGGAATAATACTAGCCGCCTTAGTGGTTGCCATGTTGTGGTAGTTCTTATTTAGTCGGCTTCCAGGAGCTCTTCAGTCCCACGATTCTGTTGAATACTTTTTCGTCTTCACCTGACAACTTGCTGTCAGCAACATAGTATCCGTGTCTGAAGAACTGGAAGCGTTCTCCAGGCTGAGCATCAGCGATGGATGGCTCAGCATAGCCCCAGGTTTCCTCAACAGATGCAGGGTTTAGCTTGTTATCACCGTTTTCATCAGGAATCATGAGATAATCGTAGTTTCTGATTTTGATCTTAACCGCTGTCTTTGCGTCAACAAAGTGAATAGTTCCCTTAACCTTACGTCCGTCCGGGCTTTCGCCGCCTCTTGATTCCGGATCGTATGTGCAGAGAAGCTCTTTGATTGAACCATCTTCATTCTTAACAACTTCATTGCACTTGATGAAGTATGCACCCTTGAACCTTACTTCGTTGCCCGGGAACATTCTAAAATACTTCTTTGCAGGCACTTCCATGAAGTCATCGCCATCAATGTACAGTTCTCTTGAGAATGGTACCTCACGAGTTCCCATTTCCGGAATCTTGTTATGGTTTTCAATTGTAATCATTTCTGATTTATCCTCAGGGTAGTTTGTAATAACAACCTTGATTGGCTTTTCAACTACATTCCTGTTTCCGATCTTGTCCTGAAGGTCTTCTCTCACACAATGCTCAAGGAGAGAAATCTCCACCTTGCTGTTAGCCTTGGAAACCCCGATTCTTTCGCAGAAATCGCGAATTGCTTCAGGGGTGTATCCTCTTCTGCGCAGACCTGCAATGGTCGGCATTCTAGGGTCGTCCCAGCCTTCAACCACACCATCGTCAACAAGGGCCTTCAGATATCTCTTGCTCATTACAGTATTTGTAAGGTCAAGTCTTGCAAATTCTATCTGCTGCGGCGGTGTTTCCCACCAGCCTACCTCGCGAAGAACCCAGTCGTAAAGAGGTCTGTGGTCCTCAAATTCCAGAGTACAGATTGAATGTGTAATTCCTTCAATGGCGTCTTCGATTGGATGAGCAAAGTCATACATAGGATAGATGCACCATTTGTCACCTGTGTTGTGGTGATTTGTATGGGCAATTCTGTATATGATAGGGTCTCTCATGTTGATGTTAGGAGATGCCATATCTATCTTTGCACGCAAAACTCTTTCGCCGTCAGCGTACTTTCCTGCCCTCATTTCCTCAAAGAGCTGCAGGTTTTCCTCAACGCTCTGGTTTCTGCAAGGACTTTCCTTTCCCGGCTCCTTAAGAGTCCCTCTGTATTCCTTAATCTGCTCAGCTGTCAGATTATCTACGTAAGCCTTTCCTTTTCTGATCAGTTCTACGGCTGCCTCATACATTTTATCAAAGTAATCAGACGCCCACAGTCTTCTGTTCCACTGGAATCCCAGCCACTTTACATCTTCCTCGATTGAATCTACGTATTCAACGTCTTCCTTTACAGGATTGGTGTCATCATATCTCAGATTGCATTCTCCACCATACTTTTGGGCTGTGGTGAAGTTCAATGTTATGGACTTGGCATGTCCAATGTGAAGATATCCGTTTGGTTCAGGTGGGAATCTGGTAATAACCTTATCTCCATACTTCTGATTTTCCAAATCCTTGTCGATTATGTTATGGATAAAATTAGTTGAAACTGTTTCGCTCATTTTTTCCTCCCAAAGAGTTCTTTCTTCAAATTAACATTACTATTATATACCAAACAGGTGCCCTTTACAAATAAAATTCAACTTCTTTTCTCTCCTCTGCGAAGTTTTCCTCCAGCATCTGTCTGTGCAGGAGAAATTCCTCATCTGTAAACACCTTTGCTCCGGCTTTGCAGACTTTGATGCAGCTCTGGCACTTGATGCATATACCCGTAACCTGTGATGGGTCTTCTCTGCTGATGCTTCCCATAGGGCATCTATCCCCACAAAGTCCACAGCCTCTGCATTTGTCCTTATCGGTTTCCGGCTTAGCCTTCAGGAAGACTGCCGGCTGTCCGTCCGGCTTCTTTGGTGTATAATAGGGTCCCACCGGGTTATTACCGGGGATTTCGGGTCTGGTCCAGTCCCGCTTAAGGATTTTATCCCCAATTGCTTTTCCAAAACCAATTGCCTTTTGAAGGTCCTCTTCATCCGGTCTTCCTGATGCAAGGTTTTCGGCAAAGGCGTGCCGGCATACAAAGGCGCCTCCCCCAATCACGTTAAAACCGTTGCCCTCCGCCATAAGGGTCAACTCCATAAGAGAATCCTGATAACTTCTGTTTCCATAGGTAACCAGGGTTGCAGCCTTCGTACCCTTTCCCTTAATGTTGTCACGGAAAAATGGCATGATCTTGTTAGGCACTCTGCCTGCATAGGTAGGTGTTGCCAGAATGACTATGTCATCCTCCGCAAATCTGTAGATTTTCTCTCTACTTTCCGGCCTTGTCACATCTACTGATTCAACGGGCATCTTAACTTCTTTTCCTACTGCAGATGCTACGGCTTCAGATATCTTCCTCGTAGAGCCTGTAGGTGAAAAATTCAAAACCCACACCTTGTTTACAGCTTCCATAAGCGCCTCTCTTTCATTTTCCGTCTTTTCTTCTATCACCTTATCCAGCAGCCTTTCAAGAACTGCACCAATAGTCGGTCCGTCTTTTACTCCCATGGATATAAGGTCTCGCCCGCTGATATCCAGCTGTTCCACGGTACAGCACAGGTTGCTTTCCATGATTTTCTTCAGCCTGTCCAACTTTCCTGTTGCCTCCATGTACAATGCTGCAATTTCCGGTCCCTCTCTTCTGATAAGCTGTTTAATTTCCACATCGGTTTCCGGCGTTGCTTCTTTAAAAAGTCTTGCCAGAGCGGTTGTCTCAACGGTAGTTTTCCTGTCCATTCTCAGTTCTTTCATGTGGAGTTCCGTGTCATAAGGAAAAAGCTTTGCCAGTCTGATGGTTTTGGTATCAGGTAGCTGATCCACTGACGTACATCTGATTCCCGGTATAGCCTTGCTCAAAGTAGCCTCGTGCTCCTTCAAAACCTGATCGGCATAGGGACCGGCAATGAGCTTGCTTAACTCAGTCTGGACTCTTTCCGCGGAAACCTTCCTGACAGTGTCAGCCAGTTTCTCCATGGCCGCAGCTGTCTTTTCTTCAATGTGGAATCCCAGCTGAGCTGCAAATCTTAGACCTCTCATTATGCGCAGTGCATCTTCTGTAAAACGTTGCTCCGGATCGCCTACTGTCCTGATTGTTTGAGTCTCAATATCTGCCTGTCCTCCGTAAGGGTCTACATAGTTTCCTTTTCTGTCGCAGGCTATGGCGTTCATGGTAAAGTCTCGTCTCCCCAGATCCTCTTCCGGTTTCGATGTAAAAGTTACCTGATCCGGATGCCTGCTGTCTTCATAACTGCCGTCTATTCTATAGGTTGTGATTTCCACTACATCGTAATAGGTATCGCAGCACTCTGTGCATCCGCTGTCTTTCATAGGGAATATCACGCCTACAGTGCCGTGCTTCATTCCGATATCTATGGTCTGAAAATCACTGAAACACTTTTTCGTTTCTTCCGGTCTTGCTGATGTGCACACATCCCAATCGGCAGGGATTTTCCCCATAATTGTATCTCTAACGCAGCCTCCCACAACGTAGGCTTCGTAGCCTGCTTCTTCCAGTTTGCGCAGGACGCCTTCGACGTGATGAGGGATGTCCGGAGTAGGAGCCGTCGGTACTTGCGTTGTCCGGGTTGCCTCTGGGGTTCCGGCAGCCGACCGGTTTTCCAGATGACAAATTCCGCACATCCCGCAGCTTCCACAGTTCCCACCACAGGAATGCTTACCGGCTTTCCTGTTATCCAGGGTGACTTTGATTGCCCAAAACACACCGAATAATATTAAAAGGCTCACGATAATTGATGCCAGGTTGTTTACTATCCAATTCGTAAATAACAAAATTTCACCTCTTCAAGATCTTCTCTATTATAAAATTTTGTCCTAAGTTATCTCGTTTGTCAATAGCCCATAAGCGGCAATATATGAGTTCTTATGATTTCATCGATTTGCCGGCTGCTGCAGTTACCGTAATTGTCATCCGAAGTAAGTATCAGGTTCTTCCCAAGAATATACCCATTTTCATAATATGTATTCAGTTTTTCAGCTACAGAGTTACAGTAGGACATCTTCCCCAGCAGTCCTAAGTGTTCCCAGATGATTTTGCTTCCATCGGGCAAAACTATAACAAAATCCGGGAAGATGGTTTTCCCACCGGCTGTTGTGGCTCCAAATCTTTCCTCGTAATAAAATGGGATGCCGTACGCTGTAAGAGTGTTGGCAATTATGACCTCTGATTTTGAACGAACAAAAACTCCGGATTTGGTCTCGTGCACATGAGTTGATGGCCGGTAAAGATACTGATTCTGGTACCCTATTCCATTTCTGTGCAGCATATCATTTGCTTCACCGTATGATTCGGATAAGGATTGTACGATTGTACTATAATCGTTGGCTACATATCTCTCTGCTAAAAGCTTCAATGCCTTGAGGTTATTCTCAGAAGTCTCTAATAGTATTTCACCGGCCTTCTTTCTGAGAAGGCTACCAATCATATCCTTGTCGCTGGTGATATTGTTTTCTTTTCTCATCTGGTTGTCACGGCTGTACAAAACCCAGTAATACGAATCCTTTTTGCATCTGTGTCTCATTCGCAAACTGCCTTCCGGAGCTCTTTCAAGCCTTCTCGTCGCCATTATAATATTATTCTCCTGCTCCCTAATCTCTTCTTCTAATATTCTCATAAACTCTCTTCCCAATTTTTATCCTCCTTTTCTCTGTTTGCCTTTGCTGTTGACTTAATATGCTAGCTTCTGCAGTCTACCATTTTTTTACATTTATGTCAATGTATGTTTTTTAATGCATGTTTTTCTGTAATAGATGCGTATACATGTTGTTCAATGCATTGAGGCTTACGACAGAATCTTGGTCTATGTTCATCTCGCCGTAATAACCCTCTATCAAAGCTGTTTGCGCCACGTTTTGCCGCAAAACTATATTTATTGATATGTTTGCGCCATATGCCCTAGGAGATATATCTCTAGTCCCCTTAGGATTTCCATTTTTCCCATTCTCAGACTGCCATACCTATAGGATCCACGCCTCATTTCATTATAAATTGATAGTGTTGCGGCATGTCCTCTCTCAAGCTTGTCTTTATGAGCTTTGGCATCTTGGTCCTCATAAAAAAACGTGCCGCAATTAGGCTATCATCTACCCATTTGAGGCATTACATGCCGTAATTTCCCCCTGTTTCAGTAAAATGCGGCGTATTTACATTTTATACCATTTTTCTGTGCCATCATACCATTTTCTGCACCATTATACCCATTTTCAATTTATATCATATTCCCACTTCACACTTTCCCACTTCTCGCTCATTGTATCATAGGAGGGTTTTAGCTTATAGCTAAAACAATTAATCTCACCGGCATAGCCGGTGGTTCATTATTTCTCACACTAATGTTGGAAATATCGGTTCCTCGATATTTCCTTCCACATATTCT
>JAQXLM010000085.1 GCA_029012125.1 Eubacteriaceae bacterium
GGAACCCTGCTTTTTATCATTGGTAGGCGGAAAGTGAAGTGCGGCGATTATAGTCTCCGGATTGTGCTTCTTCGCCTCCTGCAGGGAAAACTCCAGTCTCAAAAGCTCTCTCTTATATATCTTTTCATCGTGTTCATCAAAACCGTCAGTTCCCGGACAAATCCACCCTCTGCTTCCGCAGATGTAGACGCCTTCTGACACTTCAATGCCTGTGTTCTGCAAAAATGTCATATCCTCGTGGAGTCGGTTCAGCTTGTTTATTCCCATCCACCACAAATCGTGATTTCCCTTTGTCAGGACTTTCTTTCCCGGCAGATTGTGTATCCATTCCAGATCTGCCATAGCTTCGTCCAGCCTTAATCCCCAGGAAATGTCTCCGGGGATTATAACCACATCTTCTTCTTCGACTGTCTCAAGCCAGTTTTTCTCAAGCCCCTTGTAGTGCTCCTTCCATCTGGGTCCGAATATGTCCATTGGTTTTTCGATACGCTCATCAAAGGAAAGATGCAGGTCTCCAATTGCATATATCTTCATAGTTCTCCTTACGTCTATGCTCTGTTCTTCAACTTATTCATCCGAGTCCAGCAGATTGGTGCTCTCCTCATCGGATAACTTAGTCACCTTCTTTAACTTACTCTTTATCATTCTGGTTCTGGTTCCCACCAGTTTGTCAATATCATCGTTTGCGGCGTTAATCTTCTTCTGGGCTGCCAGCAGCACACCTTCAAACTTGTCGACTTCGTTCTTGACTGCTCCAAGGATGTCCCACACTTCGCTGGAATGTTTCTGGATTGCAAGGGTTCTGAATCCCATCTGCAGGCTGTTCAGCAAAGCAGCCATAGTGGTTGGTCCTGCAATGTTTACCTTGTAGTCTCTCTGAAGGATTTCAACCAGTCCGCGTCTTACAACCTCTGCATAGAGCCCTTCAAAAGGCAGGAACAAAATAGCAAAATCTGTAGTTGCCGGCGGCTCTATATACTTATCCCGTATGTCCTTAGCCTCTGCCTTGATTCTGCGTTCAAGTTCTTTTCCTGCTTCTTTTATGGTCTCGCTGTCGCCCATGTCATATGCATCCATAAGTCTTGCGTAGGTATCTCCGGGGAATTTGGCATCGATTGGAAGCCATACGGTCTTGTCTTCATCACCCGGAAGCTTTACTGCAAATTCAACTCTTTCGTTACCTGTGGACTTTGTTTTGACATTCTCTTCGTACTGATCCGGTGAAAGAATCTGCTCTAGAATTGAACCCAGCTGGATCTCTCCGAGGATGCCTCGTGTCTTTACGTTTGTAAGGACTTTCTTAAGATCGCCTACACCTGTTGCAAGAGTCTGCATTTCTCCCAGTCCCTTGTACACCTGCTCCAGTCTGTCGTTAACCAGCTTGAAGGACTGACCGATTCTATCTTCCAGGGTTTTCTGAAGCTTCTCGTCTACAGTCTCTCTCATTTTTTCCAGCTGTCTGGTGTTTTCTTCGTTCAGTTCACCGATTTTCTGAGACATGGTGCTTCTGATATTCTCCAGCTTCTGCTCGTTTTCCAGCGTCATGTGGTTGAACTTTTCATTCAGTTCCATCAGTCTGCGGTCCTGTGCTCTGGCTGATTCTCTCTGGTTTCCTGACATGAGATCCCCAAAGGTATGAAAGGACTGATTGATGTACTGTATGGTCTCTGTTCTCGATTCTTTTATCTCTTTTTTAAATCCGTCTACCTTTCTTGAGGTTAATAAAATGGCTATTCCGTTAAACAGTAGTCCGGCAAAGGTCACTGCAAACAAAATATATATGGTCATGTATTGTAATCCCCCTTGTTTTATCGCATATAGATTAATTATACCATCAATTGAAAGGTTTAAAAACAAAAATGACAGATTTGATTCACTTTATTCTTTTCGGAGAATTTGGTCTTCTGACTATGACACCAAAATACCTGTTCCTCGTTCTTTTCCCCATCATGGTTTTTCTGGGGATAGCGGAAAAGCTTCTGACAAAGCTTCCGGTCATCGGTCCTCATATATTCGAAGGCAATCTGTTCTATTACTTTATAGGCCTGGGCTGTACGACTGCCGCTTTAACTGCCTTAGATAAAAAGCATCATCGTGTTGCTCTCACTCTTATACTTCTTATTCCCTGCTCGTCACAGATAGCAATCATAGCTTGCTTTGCCGCACTTGTGACCACCCGGGTCTTTCTTTCTTATCTTGTTTTGAGTCTGTTCTATATCTGCATCATAAGCCTTATTATTCGAATCGTCTGGAGGATGAGAGATTGTGAAGATATGGACGGTGGGGCCGGATGTCGGAATCATAGCTGTGGGGCCGGATGTTGGAATCAAATCGGACACAGCAACCCGGCTATGCATGAGCAAACTACCTGCATCTCACCTAGTCTCCCCGGTTCAGTTCTGCGCAAACTGTGTGTAATAATAAAAAAAGCCTTCATGAATGTTGCAGGAACTTCCTGCTCCTTCTGCATCGGTAGTGTTATTGTAAGTATGGCACTGTATTTTGGTATACTGGATAGGATTGCCGGTTTCTTTCAACCGTATATGGATTCTTTTCTGGGGCTGCCACCGGAATCGATAACATTACTTCTATTCAATGTTTTAAAGCGCGACTTTGGCTCTGCGTCTCTTCTGATGCTGGGAGGAAGTGGGGCTTTTGACGCTGTGTCTTTGGTGACGCTGCTTATGATGATGACTTTTACGGTTCCCTGCTTCAATTCCACCATTTTGCTATATAAAAAGGAGGGACCTCTGTGGGCAACTCTCATATGGTGCTTCAGCCTGCTTGTGTCATTGGTTCTTGGAAAGGCAACCAGGTTGTTCTTCGGTGTGCTTGGGATATGATGGATGGGGTGCCGGCGGGTGAAGTGTGGCGAGGATTCTGTTATCTGAAGGTTCTGCGTGTATGAGGGTTCTGTTATTTATGGCACATTTGCCTGTTTTCTTTCAAAAAAGCACCAAGCATTTCTGTTCGAGGGTTCAGAGGGTTTAGAATATTCATAGAATTAATATTTATGCACCCATTATCCTTCTTTCGCTTATCAAAGATTTCATATTTATGGCTATTTTGCTCTACATCGGCGTTGGACTGCGGCAATAAACTTCCACGAATTATTGCTTATGAATTGTCTTTGGTGCATTTGTGAAAAAAATGGTCTGATTGTGCCATAAATGATAAAATCTCCTGTCCTTTGCAGTTATCCAGACAATTCAGCTCATGTATATGCAATGCAAATGTTGATGCCATTCGGTCAGATTGGACATGCTGAGTGAGGTGGGATGAAATGAGTGAGGCGAGATACTTGGCTGAGGCGGGATGATGCTGGCAAGGCGGGATGAGATGGCTGAGGCGGGGAATTGAGCAGTCCAGGCAAGCGCCGCAAACTTTGATAATTTTCCTGTTTGCGGCGCGGACGCCGCAAAACTAAAAAAATGAGTCTTGCACGGCGCGAAATGCCTCAAACTTGCAGATTTCTAATAGAATGCGGCAACTCTTATCTGACCGAAGTCGGCCATCATTTTGTTAAAAACAAAAAAATGCCGCAGACACATTATTAACTCAAGCAATGCGGCGTTTTACTATTTTTTGCCTGTAATAATATGTAATCGCGTGTCGGTCATACATACGACAGACAGCTTTAAGGGTTCCGGAGTTCGGTTCCGAAATCCAATGCCGCCGTAAACCTTTTGAAATAAAGTGGTTTGCGGCGTTTCATGCCTTTTTTTATTATAATATGAACGTTTGCGGCGTTTCACGCCGCAAACTCCATTCCCCCCCCGCGGAAATGGGCGCCCGCACAGCGGACGCCCTTTCATTTCCTATGTGTATTGATTCTCGCGAAAATGGGCGCCCGCACAGCGGACGCCCATTCTTTATCGTATGTGTATTGATTTCGTAT
>JAQXLM010000086.1 GCA_029012125.1 Eubacteriaceae bacterium
GCGAGAGCGTGAAGGGAGACAGTCCCAAAGGACTGTCGAGTAGCGAGCGGTCCGAAGTCGACTGATGAGGAGACGAGGAGACAGCCTGCGAGATAAGGCGAAGCAGGCGACAGTCCCTCATCGCGCACCACGAAAAGGACATCCGAAGGGTGTCCTTTTTACGTGGCATGGAAAAGGAAAGGACTTGAACCCGGAAGGGCGAGAGCGTGAAGGGAGATGACTTATTTACATTATTTTACATTTTCGTGTTGACATGGGGAAAGAAATGGTGTAATATTAGTACTGTAAAAAAATGTAAACAATTTGTAACGAACACTCGAGATTATTCCGAGTGTTTTTTGTTGTCTGCAAGGAGGAGTATTAATGAAAAACGCAGTTATTTGTATCACGGTTGTCTTTTTTATCGTATTTACCTTTATTATCGTAATCTCGATTCAGACTCAGGCAAATATTCGTGAAGAGATTTACACGGCCCTTGACTCGTCAATAAACACTACAGAAAGAGTGTTGTATGATAAAAGAGTTAATATTTCAAGTAACGATATGTACCTGGAGGAATTTAACAAAAATCTAAAATCAATGCTCAAGGAACGTGAGGATGTCATGTATTACATCGATGTATACGGAATTGATTATGAAAAGGGGCTGTTGGATATTCAGGTCAGAGGAGTATATAAGAATCTTTTAGGTAATGACATTGAAGTCAGTTTGAGAAAAACCATGATAATAGATGCTGTTAAAGTCTCCGATGTTACAGCATAAAAAAATTTATGAGAGGTAAAGACCAATGAACTTGAATATATGTGATGATTATTTTGGATGTCTGCTTCCTTATATAAGAGATGATAGCATAACTGATATAACCTGGAATGGAAGGGCGTTATGGATAGATCATTTAGAAAAAGGACGATACAGGGAGAAACTGGCTTTAGATGATCACTTTATAAATACACTGGCTGCCAGAATCAGTAATATGGTTAATAAGAGTTTTAATGCAAGCCAGCCTGTACTTGAAGCAGAAACAGATTCGCTGCGAATCTCATTTATTCATGGAAGTGTAACAAATACCGGTATTTCAGTTGCCATAAGAAAAACACCTGTGGTCCGCAGATTAAGCGAGGAGATAATGCTGGAATCTCAATATGCTGATGAGCTTATGATTGAATTATTACGATGTCTTGTGTTGGGACACTGTTCCATTATTGTTGTGGGAGATGTGGGAAGTGGAAAGACTGAGCTTGTAAAGTACCTGACAAAATTCATACCAGACAGTGAGAGAACAATATCCATTGAAGATAACTTTGAACTCAGGCTTTCCGCTATAAATCCCAAACTTGATTGTGTTGAATTGAGAGCTTCTGAAGGCTTTGATTACGGTAAGTGTATAAAAAGCTCTCTGAGACAGCTGTGCAAATGGCTGCTTTTATCAGAGGCAAGAAGCAGAGAGGTTTCTTCATTACTTGAAGCCGGGTCAACAGGATGTATTTGCCTTACTACTCTACATAGCGATGATGTCAGAAAAATACCGGACAGAATACAGAACATGATAGGGAGAGACGGTGCAGAAAAGGCCAACGATATATATAATTTTTTTAACATTGGAATCAAACTCATGGTAGAAAAAGACAATACGGGAATAAAGAGAAGAATTGAGCAGTTATGTGCTTTTGATCGGGTAGATGACGTCAACAGCATTACCATGATCTTTGATGAAGGAAGATTTACAGGGAAGAATTTTCCTAAAAACATCAGAAAAAAGTTAAATGAGTCAAAAGTTGATAATCCCTTGGATAGGGTATTTGGAAAGGAGATGGGAAAATAGAATGTCATATATGAATATTACGAAAACTATTCAGGGCTACGGGTCCGAGTACTCAATGAAGAAATACATGCTCACAGTGTTTCTGACTTTGGCGGCAATAGTTCTTACGTCAAAGATTTTTTATCTGCAGGGAGGTAAAATAATCTTGCTTGCAATAATTTCAGTTGCCGCAACACCGGGTATAATTTTATCACAGTTCAGATTTGTTGCAAATAACGACAGGTTTGAGGCACTGTCCAACTATATGGAAATGATGATACTATCCATTAAAAGACAGCCTAAAATACTTTTTGCATTAGAGCAGACTCTAGAGTATGTAAATTCAAACAAAGATATGAGGTCGGCCGTTGAGGAAGGCATATACATTATAAAAAACGATACAGAAAGTGAAAATGTGTATGCGAAAGCATTTAAAGTAATAGAGGACAGATTTCCATGCAGCAGACTTCATACACTTCACGGCTTTCTGCTTACAGTTGAAACGGAATCAAGCATAGACTATCACGATAGTCTGGACAGCCTGTATTTTGACATCCGATCCTGGGTTACAAGAACGTACCAGTATCAGGCAGATTTAACGGCACTGAAACGAAAGATTGTGATAATAATTACCCTATCAATAGGTATTGCCGGATATTTTGCCAGACTGCTTCATAAGGCAGAAGTCAGTATGCCTGCGAATAACGATTCTTTAATAACGGGAAGTTCAGCCTTTCAGGTGACCACAGCGATTTATCTTATAGCTTTTATTATACTTTACTCGTTTCTTCAATCAAAGATAACAGGACAATGGCTCATAGATGATGTGTCCGAAAAAAAGGACCGACGTATCATCAAATACTTATCCTATGTTGACGGCTTTGATATGAAAAAAGAAATGTTAAAAGCAATTATGGTAGCGGTGATATGCGGTGTTCCTGCAATGGGAGGAATGATAATCGGAAGTAATGTGGTTACCGTATTTGGTCTTATTATGATGGTATTTGTGCTTGCTAAGCCAAGGATGGATTACCGGAGGAGAAAGAAGGCGGTTGAAAGAGCTTTGATAAGGCAGTTTCCAATGTGGCTGAGAGAAATCTCCATAAAACTGAACAACAATGTGGTAATCAGAGCTGTGGAAGAATCTATAGATTCTTCTGCTACTGTGTTACAGGGCTTTTTACGTAACTTTGTTAAGAGAATCGAAGAGGATCCGGTATCAATTAAACCATATAATGATTTCATTGGCAAATACAATGCATCTGAGCTTTCTACAGCATTTAAAACCTTATATGTGGTGCAGACATTGTCAAAGGAAGATTCAAAGAAATATGTAAATGATTTAATAGAACGAAATCAGATTCTCATAGAAAACGCAGAGAAACTGCGTAATGAGGATAGCTTGTCAGGTATAACCTTTATTTCCATTCTGCCGATGCTGCTAATGAGCTTTAAACTTATAATCGATATGGTGCTGCTCCTTGTAAGCTTCTTGAATCTGGCAGACGGAGTGGTTGGATAAGGAGGATTTGTATGAAAGGCTTTATAGAAGAATATGGAGAGTTTACGGTTTTGACGCTATTTTGTACTCCGGTGCTGATAGGTCTTATTTTTTTGACCAAAGTGGTGCTGCAGTATATGTAGAGAGGAGGTCTTTGATTTATGAAAAGCTGTTTTGAAGAATATGGTCTTATGGTTGTAGAGATATGTGCTGGAACAGCGGCCTTTGGAGTTTTAGCAATGGAATGGAACCGTATTTCCGGCATTGTATGTGAAATGTTTAATGCTTTTGTGGGAGGCTGATTATGAAAAGAATAGTTGAGGAATATGGGATGATTATCATATATGCAGTGATAGGAACTGTGACGGTATGCATTCTTTTTGGGGGAGTAATCAATAACAGCAGAATCAAAGATACCGTACCTGAGGATAACCTTATCACCGTGGTATCACCAAAGGTTTCAGAATCAAAGCCTCCGAAACTTGTTTTACGGCACAGGAACTATGTAAGAACAGGAAAAAGCTTTGATCCCATGACAGCAGTAAAAATCGCCGAAGATTTCCAAGGTAACGATATTAGGGATAATGTACAAGTGTACTTTGATTGCCGTCCATATGTTTCAGGAGATATAGATACCTCTGAAGAAGGCAGTAAATATACATTGAGATATGTTGTTTCCGATAGGGAAGGACTTATGTCCTGGGATGAGGCCACAGTTGAGATAAGAAATTAGAGGGAAAAAATGAAGACAATAATACCGACAATTACGATGATAATAGGAATAACTATTATGACATGTGTTTCAATATGTTTAATTACTTTTCAGCTTCAGATAACAGGTGCAAGAAACTTTCATGCAGGCTGCATAGACAGTATCGAGGCCGGCTATGGAAATGAAACAGTAATTAACAGATGTATTGATGAAGCGGCGGAAAAGGGATACAGACTGGAGGTTACAGACGATGGCATATATGATGACAGACCCTGTTATAAAGTAGTGTTGAATTACAATGCTTCAATACTGCTGTTCGGTTTACAGAAACCGGCTGTTATAGAAGGGTTTGCAAGATAACAGGAAAAAAAGGAACAGGCAGCATTTCCTTTTTTTATATTAATACTTTTTAAGACACGAGAGGAGAAACAAATATGAAGAGTTTTTTAGAGGAATATGGATTAATTATCGTTGTAGCTGTTATTGTAATTGCACTGGTAGCACTGGCAGGAACCTTTGGAACTGAAATCATGGATGCAATTCAGGATTTGATCGATAAATTTCTTGGTATTGTAGATGCAGAACTTCCTGCAGGTGGAGAAACAGTATAATATACAATTTCACATTTACTTTTTTTGGGAGGCTCCTGCCTCCCTTTGTTTTTTATGGAGGGTTAACACTTGAAATTAGAAAGAATAATTGGAATGTGCCTTTGCATTATGGTGATGGTAGGAACCATATATACCGGAGATGCCTTTGCAGGAGATCGGTATAATTCTGATGAGGACAGTTTTATTGAAGTCCAAAACAACCATTCCGCAGAAGAACTGTCAGATGTTTGGAAGGAACTTTCAGATAATGAGCTTAACCAATATATATCTCAAAGCAGGGAGAGTGATATCGCAGCCTTCATATCCGGTCTGGATAAATCAGAAAGAATGCTTTTGCTGAAAAAAAATACAATGCTGAACAATATTACGACTGTTCAGGATGAAAATGGAAAAACATCAAAGAAAACCTACTACGAATATGTATTAAGCCTAAAGTCTCAGGTAGCACGTCTTGCTTCAGACTCATATACAAAAAAGACGGGATACTGTCACTATATATTTAAGGATGATGACGGTCACAGCATTAAGTACAAGGTATCCTTTACAATTGCTGCAGATGCTCTTCCGAACCAGACCACTTCAGTTCCCTTCAGTATAGCTACCACCATAGTGTCAGGCGGGGCAAATGCTGATATTTTTAATGTGGTATTCTCCAAGCGGTTTGATAATATGCAAAAGGCTAACACACTTAACAAAGAACTGGCCAGACAGCCTCTGGAGGTGGGAGTCAATTCATCCGGTGAAACCATATATAAGACAACTAACTGGATGATTTTTGTTCTCAATATCAAGTACACAAAGCCGGCATACACATATGGAAAAGTTACCGTGGATAATTCCATAGCTCCAAGCACAGAGGTTATGAGAGGAAGCAGATTTAACCTGGACACATACAACTGGCAGAATACCGGCACATCTACCTTTGATAAAAACGTGTACAAGACAGAAAAACGTTATACGTTAACCTCTTGCATAAACATGAGGTCCACCGGAATAAACACTGAACTGGCACCATCAGAGTCTTCATCAGTGACCAATGCGACTATGACAATTGCAAGTCTTCATCCTGACTTTACTGTTTATTATGATAAAAACAACTCCAATGCAACGGTAGAATCAACTGATACAAATCCTGAAGGAACCAGCCCTGTAAAGGTTAAGAGACAGTATAATGCAAAATCTTTCGGCCTGCTTACCCTGGCTCAGTGTGGATTCAGCTTTAAGGGCAGACATGTGGAACCGGATGAGGCATGGTATTACAGGGACACAGATAATAACAAGGTTATCTTCAGTTCCTTAGCATCGGACAAAGTCAAGGCTACAGCCTTATCCGACTTCACTGAGGGAACCTATTTCACAAGTAAGAGCAGATATCTCTATGCCAACTGGGTACGTAATACCTATAAAGTGGCATATAATGCCAACGGTGGATCCGGGACAATGTTGTCAAGCAGTCACACTTATGATACAGAAGCTGAGCTTAGAAGCAACAGTTTTGTAAGAGAAGGATATAAGTTTACCGGATGGAACACCGCAGCTGATGGTTCCGGAAAAGCCTATAAGGACGGTGCAACAGTAAAGAATCTGACTGATAAGAATCAGGCCACAGTAACCTTATATGCCCAATGGACACCTAACAAAGCTACCATAACATACAATGCCAATGGAGGAAAGATTAACTCAGAAACCTACAGACTGGTGGATGAAATAGTATATAACGCTAATGGGGTGAGAACCAGCATTTTCAAGTATAATGCTACATCCTTGGATTTGTATAACGGTGCTTCAACCTTTGGGCTGTATAAGACAGGCTATCATCTTCTCGGAAAGGATGCATGGCTAATAGACGGCAAAACGGGAATGGAAATAACTTCTATGTTGACAGAGGAAGAAGAACAGTTATCAAAGCTCAGGAATAAGATAAAGACAGGTGATGCAGATATTATAATGTATGCAAACTGGCATCCCAACCCATATACTGTTGAATATAATGCCAATGGAGGCACGGGAATTATGTCAGATGATTCCATGATCTATGACAGCGAAAAGGCGTTATCGAAGAACAGTTTTAAAAAGCAGGGTTTCTTTTTTACAGGATGGAACACTGCAGCAGATGGATCGGGAAGATTTATAACGGACGAAGGTAAGGTAATCAACCTGACATCTGAGAAAAACGGCAAGGTAGTGTTGTATGCTCAGTGGAAAAAAGCCAATCCACCTGTTATTGAATTTGTTGCTTCAAAGGGAGATGAAAATCCGGTGGACCCTTTTTTCATCAATGCAAAAGACGGTGAGAAGGAACTTGTATTCCAGCTTAGGGATAACTTTACTCCACTGTTGTATCAGAAGGCATATGACTGTCAGGAAGGCATGGAAAAGCAGAATCTGACATCAAGAACTTCTGTGGTTTCATCTGATGTTCCTATGGATGACAGTTCTGAAGGTAAGCTGACATCAGCCGGCAAATATGAGATTGAATATAAGGTTATTAATGATTACGGCCTTGAAACAACTTTGACCGGAAAAATAAGGATAAACGCACCTCCCGAAATAGATGCTCCTGACAGACTATTCTTTATCAACGAAGAGATAGGAGAAACAGAGCATCTGGACAGAATTAAGGTAAATGATCCTGAGGATGGAAATATTGAGTATGAAAGCTTTTCCAAACAGCAAATCATGTTGAAATGTGAAGATGGAGAAGAAAGAGAGGTGGACAGAATAGACACATCTCTGCCGGGCAGTGAATATCTGGTTAAAATAGAATACACTGACTCATTGAAGGGAACAGCCAAAAAGACATTCATCGTCAAAATCGCCGATGAAGAGAATGAGCCATATGAAAATATTCATCCCAGATACATAAATAAGGAATCAATTGACACTCTGGATCCTTATTCCATCTGGATTGTTCTGCCGGAATATAACGCTGTATTGATGGAATCACTTAACGCAGAAACACCTAAGTTTACATATGAGTTATATTAAAAAAACAGGAATCTTCTCGAGGGAAGATTCCTGTTTTTTTTTAGTTTATTTTCATCTTTGAGAAAGGACCGTAAAGAGTTTTACCGCATGATTTTTTGTATGCACGTATTCGAACATAGGTGCAGCTTTTTTTGTATTTGGCCGGAATTTTCAGGGTGGTACTGCCTGCACCTGAAGAAGTAACGGTTTTTTTGTAATACACCTTTGAAAAATCTCTGTTTCCTGCCTGCAACTGATAGCCGGAACACTTTTCATCTCGCAACCATTTAACCTTTACTTCACCGTCAGAGGTATTTCGCGCTGAGGATAGTTTTATAAGCCCGGGTTTTACATGAACATAGATATAGGTGGCAGATGAACGATATCTTTCTGTTTCCGGGGTTTTTACCGTAATGCGAGCAACTCCCTCGCCTGTAATCTTTGCCAGTCCGGTGGTCTTGTCAACGGATACTATTCCGGAATTTGAAGAGGAACATTTCATGGAAAGCTCATCAGGTAGATTTTTTACAACGTAAAATTTCCCGTTTCCATAGGTTTTATACACTGTTTTACTACATTCAAGCTGAGGTGTTTTCTTAGTCATAAATTTGACGCAGATTGAAAGATTCTTCTTAGGCAGCTTGTAAATGTTTTCACTGCCGACAACAGAATAGGTTCTTGTTCCATAAAGTCCATATACATAATCGCTTACAAGAGTTGCGTACATCTGTTTCGTCAAATGAGTGAAATCCTCATTATCCATAGAAGGATAGTAATCGTATATATAGACACCCTTGTAATTAATTCTCAGAATATCTATTTTCATTATCTTCATGGTTATTCTGCATCCATTTTCATCAAAGAATCCATAGAAGTAGCTGTCCTGAGAGGGAACTACCACCAGCCCACGATTTACCGCAGATGAAAATTTATAGGATGCTTCGTTTTCTATTTTGCATCTTGAGTAGTAGGATGACATTCCGTTAAAACGGTAAAACTCCATTTTCGGCCCTGGATTAATATAGACCTCCCCTGAACCTGAAATGCTGAAGTGACTCGTATAGCTCAGAGAGACTGCTGCATTGACATCCTGAGTGTTTATAGCCGACACAAGCATAAAGGTAAAGATAAAGGTCACAATGATAGATTTAATTCTTGTCTGCATAACGCACCTTCTTTCATCCTGAAAAGGTGATCCTGTCAGACAGTTTAACCGGAAAAAATGTAAGACAATTATAAAAGCCTTGTTTGGGGAATACAAGGCTTTTGGAAGATTATGAATAAATAATTTTTGTCAGTTTTTGCATCAAAGCAATCAGGAATCCGTTCACTTCTAAATGATTGATTTTTCCCTTATTGCTGACAATAAGATACCCGTTTGTCACAGAAGGATATTTTTGTATTGACTCCAGTTCGTCGCCCAGTATGGCAGAGGCGTCCACATAGGCTGCACCGGAGGCTGTATCACAAGGTATGATCAGTTCTGCATCACCGGAAACGCTGTCCAGCATAAGGGAGAAAGGCTGTTCTACAGTCGGAAAAGAAATATAGTTTACAGCATGGGAAACCTGTTTTGCCTTAACGTGCAGTTCACGTCCCTTTAATCCAATATGCTGTATGATAAAATTGCCGGAAATAAAACCCAGTTTAAACATTGCAGAGTGAAAATCTGAAAATCCGATAACCGGAAGAAGCTTATACAGCTGAATAAGATCGTCATGATTATGCAGTAGAATCTTTTTTTCCAGCTCAAATGATTTCGTGCTCATATACTGCTCGTAAAGCTTAACGCTCTCTCCGCCGGAAATCCGGTCATCTCTGGAATCAGATAGTCCCAAATACCGTTCAACATTTTTCTGACTCAGGCTGGGAATAACATCTCGCAGATTAGAGTGTCCGTTAACAACCTGATAAAGATCCAAATTATATTTCCCTTCTGAAAAGGATATTTTAAGCTTTTCAGCCCGTTTTGCCATAAAAGGTATATCATAGTGCCTGCCGTTATATGTAATTATGAAATCAACGTTTTTCAGAATGTCTTCTGTCTTTCGGATGATTTCCTTCTCATCATCGTCACCGTCGGCAAACAGCTGTATCATATGCGCCTCATTTCCGCATCCCGGGTACAACATAATCCCTGATAATATAACCTTACAGTACAGTGGAGACAGGCCTGTACATTCGATATCAAAGACAGCAAAGCTCTTACCTCCGAAATACATATCAAAGGCTTTTGAAGAATATGAATATAATTGTATTTTTTCCTCCACTACTTTCATTTTGTCCTCCGGCATAAGTTTTCAACTTAAATTCTGTTATATAAACAAAATAGATATATAAACAAAATAGACCGCAGGGGTGCAGTCTACTTTGTTCAAAAGGGGTATTGGGATTAGAGATTATGAGGTTATCAGGGGGATAACCTCAAATAAATTATACATAAGCATACGATAAAATGCAAGAATAAATTTGAAAAAAAGAATATATTGTCTAAATGTTTGCATATATTTTCAAACATTTCGTTGTTATAATTAGGTTGTAAAGGTTATTTAATACATACAAGAGGAGGAATAGGAAATGGAGATTTTAAAGGTATCAGCTAAATCAAACCCGAACTCAGTAGCAGGTGCTTTAGCAGGCGTTCTAAGAGAAAAAGGAGGAGCGGAAATTCAGGCCATTGGAGCAGGGGCGCTAAACCAGGCCATAAAAGCAACAGCAATAGCAAGGGGCTTTGTTGCACCGGGAGGAATAGACCTGGTTTGTGTACCGGCCTTTACTGATATTGAAATTGAAGGCGAAGAGAGAACCGCAATTAAACTTATTGTAGAACCTAGATAACTACATTATCACCAAACAGAAACGCGAAACTTTATGATGCAACGTGAAGACGCGTTTCTTTTTTTTAAAAAAGTTGATATGGCACCTAAAATTAGATATAATTTATGCATAAAGCTAGGAAAAGAGGATGGAGCATTGACATTTGAAGAAAAGACTTTGGAATCAGAGATCATCTATAAAGGAGCTGTATTAAATCTTAGAAAAGACAAGGTTACGGTAAAAAACGGGACCTCATACAGAGAAATAATTGAACATAGCGGCGGCGCAGTAATCGTTGCCGTTAAAGATAATGGAAATGTACTCATGGTCAGACAATACAGAAAGGCTGCCAATCGCGTAATGTTTGAATTACCTGCAGGAAAGCTGGATCCGGGCGAAGAGCCTGCTGAAGCTGCAGCCAGAGAGCTTAGGGAAGAGACCGGATACAGAGCAGGAAAGACGAGATATATTACTGAGTTTTATCCTACGGTAGGATATTCAGAGGAACTTCTGCGCCTGTTTCTCTGCACCGACCTTACTCCGGGCGAGACTGATTTTGATGAAAATGAAGCCATTACCATAGAGGAACATCCTTTGGATGAACTGTATTCCATGGTAATGAATGGACAAATTCGAGACGGAAAAACCCAAATAGGAATACTTATTGCGAAAGGATTATATGAAGCAGGACAACTTCAAGAATGCTAGGAATGGTCAGGAGACCGAGACAAATCAGGTATCTTGAAATTAGCCTAGGAACGACTTTTTTTACGGCGGGAGGGCTGAAACAGGTTTTCTTCATTTCCTTTGAAGTATCAAAGCTTATAAGTATGAGAAGGGCATAAAGTGGCAGTTTCAGGAGATTACGCGGCAGAAGAACTGCAGTGATAACAAGGAAGGCATTGCTCTTCAGTCGGGTAAGAAGAAACGCAGTTGAAAAACCAAGAGAAAATATCTTTGATCCTGCGATTATTATAGTCAGAGGAAACATAATTACACTGAACCCTGCAATCATCATGGCGGTAACAAGAATGAAATCCTCTTTGAGATAGCACATCAGATCGTATGTCAGAGAGTCAGATATTATATTTGTATTAAAGCCTTCAGACGGAAGAAATATTTCTGTGAAAACACCGGCAGAAAACAGAAAAATGAAACTGAGGGCGGCGAAAACAATCATTTTAACATTCATAAACAAGCTCCTTTTCCTTTTTTATAGATATGTATCGGAGAAATAAATATGAATGGTAATTATGGAGTCAGATGGAGAGATATATGGAGATAAAAGCTTTTATCGAATATTTAAAAAAAGAAAAGAAGACCTCAGAAAACACTTGTGACGCATACCGGCGTGATCTGCGTGGTTTTCAAAGGTTTCTAAATGAGAGAGGCGTATCAGAAATGAATAATGCCGCAGCTTCGGACATTGCTGCATATCTGATGGAAATTAAGAATGAAGGCATGTCAAAGGCAACAAGTAACAGAAAGCTTTCTTCTATTAGAAGTTTTTATAAATATCTGCAGTCCATAGGTCAGCTTCAGATAAATCCGGCAGAGGGCATTAAGTCACCGAGAATAGAGAGAAAGGCTTTGGAATACCTTACAATCGAAGAGGTTGAAAAGCTGCTGAATACTCCCGATGACAGCGTAATCGGAATCAGAGATAAAGCTATGCTGGAGGTTTTATATGCCACAGGCATAAGAGTATCTGAACTGATTGAACTTAAGGTGAAGGATGTTAATTTCAGAATGGGCTTTATTGCGTGTAACGGTGAACATGGAAGAGCCAGAATTGTACCAATGGGAACCATAGCAAGACGAACTCTGGATGACTATATGCTTAACAGCCGAAAACAGCTGATGAAAGATAAGGATGAAAGCAATTCAGACGGTCCTCTGTTCGTAAACTATACAGGTGAGGCCTTTTCAAGACAGGGTCTCTGGAAGATATTGAAGCAGTACGGCAGAAAGTGCGGACTGGAGGAAAAGCTGACACCCCATATACTCAGAACCAGCTTTGGGGTTCATATGGTGCAGAACGGTGCTGACTTGAAATCACTTCAGGAGCTGATGGGAACTGAAGACATTATGGCAATGGAAATTTTCCTTTCTGCAACCAAAAACAGGATAAAGGACGTATATGATAAAACACATCCACGGGCTTAAAACCTTAAAAAATACACATAAAAATTACTTTTATCAGTAAAAAAATGCTTGCAATAAACAAAGCCGTATGATAAAATACATACGTTGTCAATACGGGCGGTCCTCTGCACAAGCTATAGAGGCTGTAGCAAGAACGTCTTGGAGGGAAGGAGGATACTATACAATGAATATTTTAGATTCAGTTGCACAGGATTATCTGAAGAAAGAAATCCCTGCTTTTAACGTTGGAGACACTGTAAGAGTTCACGTTAAAATTAAAGAAGGAAACAGAGAAAGAATCCAGACATTCGAAGGTTTTGTACTTAAGAGACAGAACGGTGGAATTTCCGAAACTTTCACTGTAAGAAGAATTGCTTCCGGAGTAGGCGTAGAAAAGACATTCCCACTTCATTCACCATGGGTTGAAAAGATTGAAGTAATCAGAGAGGGAAGTGTTAGAAGAGCTAGACTTCACTACATGCGCGGAAGAACAGGAAAAGCTGCTAAGATTAAGAGCAAATAAGCTTCAAATTGAGCAAGAAAAAGACGAGAGGATTGCTACGCGGTCCTCTTTTTTCATTTGACTACGCTTTAGCCAATTAAAGGGTGAAACGGCTAAATTGCAACGATTATAATGTATTTTATTTGATTTTATGTGGCATATGTTTTTTTATTAAGGTATAATAAAAACAGCACTGAAACAGAAGGGAGGAATGGCTTTGATAGAAAACATCAACTGGTATCCCGGACATATGAAGAAAACCCGGGAACTGATTGCTGCGAATCTTAAACTGGTGGATCTGGTCATCGAAGTAATCGATGCAAGAATCCCCTCATCAAGCAGAAATCCTATAATAGATGAATTGGTTAAGGGAAAGAAAAGAATAATTGTTTTAAATAAAAGTGATTTGTCTGATAAGACAGAAAACGAAAAATGGGCAGAGTATTTCAGAGCTCAGGGTAATTCTGTTCTTGCAATGAACTGTATGACAGGTACAGGAGTAAACCAGCTGTATAAGCTTCTGAATAAGGAGCAGGAAATCAAAAACAGCGGACAGCTCAGAAATAAACCTCTCAGAATGATGATTGTAGGCGTACCTAATGTTGGCAAGTCTTCTCTGATAAACAGAATGACAGGGAAGAAAAGTGCCCAGACAGGGGACAGACCGGGTGTTACAAGAGGTAAACAGTGGCTTGCATTGAAAAACGGCATGCAGCTGCTTGATACTCCGGGAATTCTGTGGCCTAAATTCGAGGATCCGAATGTAGGATTAAACCTGGCGTTTTGCGGATCTATTAAAGACGAAATAATGGATACAGCGTCCCTTGCTCTTGAACTTATTAGCGTTTTGGCTGAAAAGTATCCCAAGCTTCTGATGGATAGATATAAGCTGGATGAGATTCTGGAGCAGCCACTGGACAATATGGAGGAGATAGCACGCAAGAGAGGTTTCATATTACCGGGAAAGAGAATCGACTACGAAAGATGCGGAAGAACGGTTCTTGACGAATTCAGAAGCGGTAAAATCGGTAATATCACATTGGAACCATCAAAATAATCGAGGGGAAATCGGAACGATATATGGCAAGAATGACAAAGGCTGAACGGGAAATATACCTGAAAGAGCATCTTATTGAAATGAAGTATTATGAGAATCAGTTGAGAGACCAAGGATTTCACTACATTGCGGGGGTAGATGAGGTAGGTCGAGGTCCTCTGGCCGGTCCGGTGGTTACGGCAGCTGTAATTCTCCCTGAAGACTTTGACTTACTGGGAGTGGATGATTCCAAGAAACTGACAGAGAAGAAAAGAGAAGAGCTATATGGTAAAATACTGGAGAAGGCTGTAGGTTACGGCATCGGAATAAAGGATAACCGGGTAATCGATGAGATAAACATACTGGAGGCAACACGACTTGCAATGACCGAGGCAATTGTTAATGCCGACAGGATGCTTAAGGAAAGAGTCGGAGCAGACATAGACTTTGTTCTCTTTGATGCCATGAAAATCGATGATGTGAACAAACCTCAGATGTCTTTGATAAAGGGAGACAGCAAAAGTGTTTCCATAGCGGCAGCTTCTATCATAGCTAAGGTTACAAGAGACAGAATGATGGTGGAATATCATAAAACATACCCATATTACGGATTTGAAAGCAATAAAGGTTATGGAACCGCGGCGCACTACGAGGGATTAAAATCTCACGGCATTACCCCTATACACAGGGTAAGCTTTTTAAAGAATTTCAACAATAAATGATGAGAAAGGATGAAAGAACATGGAAGTAAAGAGTGACATTCAGATTGCACAGGAAGTGGAAATGAGCAACATCAGAGAGATTGCAGCTTCCGCAGGAATTGATGAAAAGTACATTGAGATGTATGGAAACTATAAAGCAAAGATTGACTATAATCTGCTTTATGACATGGCGGATAAGCCTGATGGAAAGCTTATTCTTGTTACAGCAATTTCACCGACACCTGCGGGAGAGGGTAAGACTACAACCTCTGTAGGACTGGCAGACGCTTTGCACAAGAAGGGTGTAAACGTAATGGTAGCTCTTCGTGAGCCTTCCCTGGGACCTGTATTCGGAGTAAAGGGAGGAGCAGCCGGCGGTGGCTATTCCCAGGTAGTTCCGATGGAAGATATCAATCTTCATTTCACAGGTGACTTCCACGCAATCGGTGCAGCTAACAATCTGATTGCTGCAATGCTTGACAACCATATTCAGCAAGGAAATTCTCTGAACATAGATCCAAGAACTATCACATGGAAGAGAGCTGTTGACATGAATGACAGACAGCTTAGAAGGATTGTAAACGGTTTAGGCGGAAAGATGAGTGGTGTCCCTAGAGAAGATGGTTTTGAAATAACTGTTGCAAGTGAAATCATGGCTATTCTGTGTCTATCAAAGGATATCGATGATTTAAAGGACAAGATTTCAAAGGTAATCCTTGGATATTCCTATGAAGGAAAGCCTATTACAGTTGCAGACATCAAAGCTCAGGGAGCTGCAGCAGCTCTTCTGAAGGACGCTTTGAAACCAAATCTTGTACAGACCCTTGAAAAGACTCCTGCTTTTGTTCACGGAGGACCTTTTGCAAACATTGCACACGGATGCAACTCCATGATGGCAACAAAGATGGCACTGAAGCTTGCTGACTATACAGTAACTGAAGCAGGCTTTGCTGCAGACCTTGGTGCAGAAAAATTTGTAGATATTAAATGCAGGAAAGCAGGCCTGAAACCATCAGCATGTGTTGTCGTTGCTACAGTCAGAGCACTGAAGTATCATGGTGGCGTTGCAAAAAATGATTTAAATGAGGAAAATCTTGAAGCTCTTGAAAAAGGACTTCCAAACCTCTTGCAGCATGTTGAAAATGTTACACAGCACTTCGGTCTTCCTGCGGTAGTAGCAATTAATGAGTTCCCGACAGATACAGAAGCAGAAATTAAACTTGTGGAAGAAAAGTGCAAGGCTCTTGGCGTAAATGTAGTACTGAGTCAGGTTTGGAGCAAAGGCGGCGAAGGCGGACTGGCTTTAGCCGAAGAAGTTTTGAGACTATGCGAAACAGAAAATCATTTCGATTTCGTATATCCTCTGGATATGCCAATTAAGGAAAAAATTGAAACCATTGCAAAGAAAATATACAGAGCAGACGGAGTTATCTTCGAGGGAAATGCGGCAAAGCAGCTTAAGCAGTTAGAAGAACTTGGATTTAATAATGTTCCTATTTGTATGGCAAAGACACAGTTCAGCTTCTCAGATAATGCATCACTGCTGGGAGCACCAAGAGGCTTCCACATTACAGTAACTGATCTGAAAATTGACGCAGGTGCAGGTTTTATCGTTGCAAAGACAGGAAATATCATGACAATGCCCGGACTTCCAAAGGTTCCTGCTGCTGAAAGAATAGATGTTGATAACACAGGTAAAATTACAGGATTATTCTAAAGTGTAATAGGAGAGTTTATATGTTTACAGATGTATCCTGCAGAGAATTCACTGAGATTCTCTCATCAAAAAGTCCGGTGCCTGGAGGGGGTGGAGCCTCTGCCCTTGTAGGAGCACTGGCTGTTGCTCTTGGAAACATGGTTGGAAATCTGACTCTTGGCAAAAAAAAATATGCTGATGTAGAGGAAGAAATCAAGACATTAATAAAAAAAGGTGACGCTCTCAGAGAAGAACTGATGGCTTTGGTCGAGAAGGATGCAGAGGTTTTCCGGCCTCTTTCAAAGGCTTACGGCCTGCCTACTGAAACAGAAGAAGAAAGGTCAGAAAAAGAAAAAGTAATGGCAATAGCGTTGAAGGATGCATCTCTGGTACCTCTGGAAATAATGAGGAAATGTTGTGACTCAATCGATTTGCTGACTGAACTAGCGGAAAAGGGAAGCAGACTGGCATTAAGTGATGCAGGAGTAGGTGCCACTTTTGCAAAAGCTGCCCTCCAGGGAGCCAGTCTCAATGTCTTCATTAATACCAAACTGATGAAAGACAGAGTATTAGCTGAAGAACTCGAAGGTGAAGCAGATAAAATGCTGGAAGAGTATACCGTAAAGGCTGAGCTGGTGTTCCGAAATGTAATGAATCATTTGAGAAAGTAAAAGGAAATGTAATTATGGGAAGAATTCTAAAAGGAATAGATGTAGCTAATGCAATAGATGAAGAACTTGTGAGCAAGATGACATCCTTCTATGAGAAAAATACTGTTCCGACTCTGGCTATCGTCCGCGTAGGCGACAATCCAAGCGATATCGCTTATGAGAACGGTGCTGTTAAAAAAGCAAAGAAGGTAGGAGTTCAGACTGAGAAATTCACCTGCGACGGAAAAATAGAGCAGGATGATCTTATTGCTGTGCTTAATGCAATAAACGATGATCCAAAGATTCACGGTGTACTTTTACTTCAGCCTCTACCGGCACATCTGGATGCAGATGCTGTAAAAAACGCTATATCACCGGAAAAGGACCTGGATTGCGTTTCAGAATCATCACTTGCCATGTTCCTGATAGGCAGCAAAAACAGTTTTGCTCCGTGTACGGCAGAAGGCTGTCTGGAAATCCTTAAACATAATGATATTCCTCTGGCCGGTAAAAATGTGGTTGTTATAGGACGAAGCCTAGTAATTGGCAGACCTGCCGCATTACTTATGCTTAGAGAAAACGCTACGGTAACCATTTGTCATTCCAGGACTCCTGCTGAGGAGATGAAGAAAAAATGTCTGGATGCTGATATAATCATTTCTGCTGCAGGTCACATCAATACCGTTACCGCAGAAATGGTCAGACCGGGACAGACTGTTATCGATGTAGGCATTAATTTTAACGAAGAAGGCAAGATGGTAGGGGATGTTGATTTTGACAACGTATGGGAAACCGTAGACGCCATTACACCGGTACCGAGAGGTGTGGGAAGCGTTACAACCTCGGTCCTTATGAAGCATCTTGCTGACGCTGCCGAAAACCAGATAAAATAGCAGATACTAAAACACATACTACAATAGCAAAAAAGAGTGATTCTTGAAGAATTCACTCTTTTTTGCTGGTTTTAGTTTTATTTTTTAAATTAAAGAAGCAATTAAATCACCGCATTCTCTGGTGCCGATAAGTTTCTTACCTTCTGACATGATATCGGTTGTACGATATCCGTCCTTTAACAGCTGTTCTACAGCTTTTTCGATATCGCCGGCTTCCTCATCCATATCGAAGGAATATCTTAGCATCATAGCTGCTGATAATATTGTTGCTATTGGATTTGCAATATTCTGTCCCGCTATGTCCGGAGCACTGCCGTGGCTAGGCTCATACATTCCAAACTTGTCTTCTCTAAGAGATGCACTGGAAAGCATGCCGATTGAACCTGTAACCATGCTGGCTTCGTCAGAAAGAATATCACCAAACATGTTCTCTGTAAGTATTACATCAAACTGCTTAGGATCTCTGACAAGCTGCATTGCCGCGTTATCTACAAGCATATGTTCATATTCAACTTCAGGGTATTCAGTCGCCACCTCGTTAACAACCTTTCTCCAAAGTCTTGAGGTATCGAGTACGTTGGCTTTGTCCACGGAGGTAACCTTTCTTCTTCTCTTCATGGCAATGTCAAAACCTCGTTTTGCGATTCTTCTGATTTCTGCTTCACTGTAACTCATAGAATCTCTCGCAACAAGCTGACCGTCTTCCTCCTCTGTGGAACGTTCTCCAAAGTACAGACCACCTGTAAGCTCTCTCATAATCATCATATCAAAGCCGCCTTCAGTAAGCTCTTCCTTAAGAGGGCATGCGCCTTTCAGTTCATCATAGAGATAGGCAGGTCTCAGATTTGCGAACAGACCAAGTTCCTTCCTGATTTTCAAAAGTCCGGCTTCAGGCCTTAACTGTGGCTCCAGCTTATACCAAGGTGAAGTTGATGTGTTACCGCCTATAGCTCCCAGAAGAACACTGTCACTTGCCTTTGCTATATTCAAAGCTTCATCACTGAGAGGAACTCCGTAAGCATCGATGGAGCATCCACCCATAAGTATTTCGGTGTAGTTGAATTTATGATTATATTTCTCAGCAACAGCATCCAATACCTTAATAGCTTCGTTGACTATTTCAGGACCGATACCGTCACCTTTAATTACTGCAATATTTTTTTCCATTGTATCTTTCCTTAACCCTATTTGTTTTTCTTTGAATTTACATAGTTTACAAGACCTTCAGCATCAATCATCTTCTGAAGAAATTCAGGGAAAGGCTGAGACTGATAGGTCTCATTTTTTGTTACATTGGTGATTATACCGGTGCTGAAATCTACAGTAACTTCATCGCCTTCTTCAATTTTTTCCGCAGCTTCAACACATTCCATAATTGGAAATCCGATGTTAATTGCATTACGATAGAAGATTCTTGCGAAACTCTTTGCAATGATGCATTTTACTCCTGCAGTTTTCAGACAAAGTGGGGCATGCTCTCTGGATGAGCCGCAACCGAAGTTCTGACCTGCAACGATGATATCACCAACCTCTACAGTTTTTGCAAAATCAGGGTCGATATCTACCATAGCGTGACTTGCCAATTCCTTTGCATCAAAAGAGTTAAGGTAACGAGCAGGAATGATTACATCTGTATCAACGTTGTCTTTGTATTTATAGATTTTCATTATAATTCACCTACCTTTTCTGGATTAGCAATGTAGCCTGCAATAGCGCTTGCAGCCGCAACTTCCGGAGAAGCAAGGTAAATCAGAGATTCTGTATCTCCCATACGTCCAACAAAGTTTCTGTTCGTAGTTGATACGCACTTTTCACCCTTTGCCATTACACCCATGTGTCCTCCCATGCAAGGACCGCAGCTAGGTGTATTGAATGCACAGCCTGCATTAATGAATATCTCTGCAAGACCCTGCTGAATACACTCAAGGAAAATCTTCTGAGTTGCAGGAACGACCATAACTCGAACATTTCTCGCAACCTGATGACCCTTAAGAATTGCAGCAGCTCTCTGAAGATCTGATAAACGACCGTTTGTGCAGGAGCCGATAACAACCTGATCGATATAAATCTTATCCATTTCTTCAATTTCATCGATAGTGTGGCCATTACCAGGCAGGTGAGGGAAGGCTACCGTAGGTCTTACTTCATCAAGCTTTATTTCAATAACCTGCTCATACTCCGCATCCTCATCTGCCTGGAAAATTTCGTATTTCTTTGTGGAATGTTCTTCCATATATGCGAGTGTCTGATCATCAACAGGGAAGATACCATTCTTTGCACCCGCTTCAATAGCCATATCTGCAATTGTAAAACGGTCATCCATAGTCAGGTGCCTGATTCCGTCACCCACAAATTCCATTGATTTGTATAATGCACCGTCAACCCCGATCTTTGTGATGATATGTAGAATGATGTCCTTACCGCTTACATATCGGGATGGTTTTCCTGTAAGAACAAACTTTATGGCACTGGGTACCTTAAACCAGTTTTCACCGGTTGCCATACCTGTAGCTATATCAGTTGTTCCAACACCTGTTGAAAAAGCACC
>JAQXLM010000087.1 GCA_029012125.1 Eubacteriaceae bacterium
AGTACAGCCCTTTCACCACATCCTGTCTATTATATTCCTGCATCCGCCTCTGCGCAGATTGCATCTATTTTGTGCTGCACATCCTCAGGCAACGGGTCCGTAATAGGCCCACTCAGAATCTCGCGTACTTTTTTGCGTGCGATTTCCAGACTGCTCTTCTTTCTCCTGTATTAATATCATATATGTCGGCCTCCTTTTATTATCTGCCGATAATTATTGCAATAAATATGCCATACTAATAACAGAGCTTAAAATTCCTTAAATCCCCTTATTTCAATGCATTTTCCATTCCTTTTTTCAGAATTATTCTCATATTATTCTCATATTTGCGAAGCTTCTCATTTTAGAATGAGAACAGACAGAAACAGGGGGTATTTCATGGGTTACTTTTCAGAAATGAAAGAAGAAGTCCAGCAGTTTGCGGAGGTTATCTCACAGGCACTGCTGGTAGAAAGCGAAATAATCGATGGTGACTGGGAGGTTGCCGGCTCAACCATCTGCGTTTTTCAGGCGGAAAAAGCCCGGTTGGAGACTTTGTTGAATACATACGGTGTTACTCTCGCCGCAAAAAAGAGAATTGCCGAGGAACTGGGCATTAGTCTGGCAACTCTTTACAGAAAACTCAAGAAGTATGAGCTTTGATGATATCAGAGACTTAATGCTCAAATCATTGACAAAACACGATGTGAAAAGCTATAATAAAGTGTTAAAGATTGGAGGATATTATAATTATGGAGAATAAATTTCAGTATTACTTAAGGGTATTCAGACAGGCTAGCTTTGGTAAGTTTTTTAAGGTTCTGAACACCGCACATGAACGTTCGGGTAAGAATAGAGTATTCCTGTTCTTTGATATCTTGAATTGCATGAAAAAATACAGTGCAGGGTATAACGACTATGTCATTTTCGAATTCTGGAATCTGACCCCAGAACAGAGAGACACTTATATGACTCGTTTCAGAAGCAAGAAATTCATCATGTTCATGAACGATCACAACTATGCTCATATCTTTGATAACAAAAATGAATTCAATGAAGTGTTTAAGGATTTCATCAAAAGAGAATGCTTGGATATGGAAACAGCTTCCAAAGAGGACGTAATCAACTTCTTCAATACAAGGAAAAAGATTTTCTGCAAGATGAAGGATCTGACATGCGGAATCGGAGCAGAGAAGCTTATCACAGCAGACTTCCGGGACGGAGAGGAGTTCTACAAATACGTATGTGAAAAAGGCTTTGCTACTCTGGAGGACGTTATTGAAAACCATCCTGATATCGACAAGATTTATCCGTTTTCCACAAATACAATGAGAATCATCACTCTGGTAGACGCTAAAGGCGAAGCTCACGCTATCTACGGAGTTTTCAAGATGGGTATAAACGGCAGGGTTGTAGATAACTATGGCTTGCACGGTCCCGTAGATCTGGAAACCGGCGTATTCCTGTATCCTGCTCACTCAGGTGACACAACTGCAGGACGTCACTACACGGAACACCCATACAGTCACACTCCACTGGTAGGCATGAAGGTTCCATATGCTGTGGAGGCTTTGAGATTTGCTGAGAAGGCGGCGCTGGTAGTTCCTCAGATGAGATATGTAGGTTGGGACGTTGCTCTTACTCCTGATGGACCGGCTATCATAGAAGGAAACAACTATTGTGCTCACGACTTCTGGCAGCTTCCCGGTCAGACTCCGGGAGGTATCGGAATTATGCCTACAATTAAGAAGTATATTCCGGAATTTGAATATTAAAACAAGCGGAAGGATAATCAACAATGCAAAAGCTTAGATTTTTAATAGCACTGGCCGCAGCAAAGCTTTCAATCGTCGCTTTGAAAATAACCGGACATAACGGAACAAATTTCCCCGGGGTTCTGGCTATCAGAATCTGTCCTGACTTTATAAAGCATATCGGAAAGCCAAAGAATGTAATCGCTGTAACCGGCACAAACGGTAAAACAACAACATGTAATATGATTTTGGATGCCCTGGCTATGGAAGGCAAGACCGTTGTCAACAACAGAATGGGTTCCAATATTAACTCAGGCATCGCTACGAGCCTGATTCAGAACGCTACTTTGACGGGAAAGTGCAAGCTCGATATGGGCGTTTTCGAAGTGGACGAGCGTTCTGCTCTCAGAATCTTCCCATATTTGAAGCCTGACTATATGGTTATTACTAATCTGTCACGAGACTCTATTATGAGAAACGGCCATCCGGAATACATCTCCGGAATACTGACCAGATATATTCCAAAGGAAACCAAGCTTATTCTAAACGCAGACGACCTTATCTGTTCACAGGTCGCACCTGAAAACAGCAGAGTCTACTTTGGTATCGAGAAGATGGACAGTGATAAGGAAAAATGCCATAACCTGATTCAGGATTTCCAAATCTGTCCGAAATGTCTTCATAAGCTGGCTTACGAATACGTCAGATACAGCCATATCGGCAAGGCATACTGTCCTGAGTGTGGCTATAAGGCACCGGCTTACGATTATGCAGGATGCAATGTGAATCAGGACGCAATGACTATCGATATCAGAGAAAATGGACAGCAGGTTACCTACAGACTGTTAAATGACAGCGTATACAACATTTACAACGTGGTTTCCGCCGTTGCTCTTTTCCGTGAACTGGGATATCCAAGTGAAAAAATTCAGAGTTTCTTCAACAACATGAACATTGTAGGTACCCGTTACGATATTAAAGAGGTGGGTAATTCCAGAATTCACCTTATGCTTGCAAAGGACAAGAACGCCTTTGCCGGTTCAAGAGTCTTCGAGTACATCGCTCAGGCTAATGGTACCAAGGAAATCATCATTATGAACAGCTGCCAGGACGATGCAGTCCACTGGTCCGAAAACATCTGCTGGCTCTATGACTGTGACTTCGAATTCCTGAACAACGAAGATATAAAGAATATCGTTGTCTGCGGACCTCGCGTCAAAGACTACAGACTCAGACTGCTGCTTGCAGGTGTGGATGACAGCAGAATATCTTACACCGATAAGGAAATCGATGCACCGGATCAGCTGAAATATTTTGAAAATGATAACATTTACGTTCTTTACGGTACTGATTCCATAACCCTTGGATACAAGGTAGCGGATAAGGTGGCAGATCATATAGAAAGGAGCAAGGCATGAAAATAGAAGTTCTTTTTCCTGAGATATGTAACCTTTACGGCGAGCTGACAAATGTCAGCTATCTGGAAAAATCACTGAATACAGTGGAAATCGTTGAAACAAATCTTACTGACGAGCCTTTGTTCGCAGCAGAGATGCCGGATCTTATTTATATGGGTACCATGTCAGAAAACTCCCAGCTTCTTGTAATTGAAAAACTGACTGAATACAAGGCCAGAATCAGGGAGCTCATTAAAGAAGGAGCCAACTTCCTGATAACAGGTAATGCTCTGGAGGTTTTCGGCGAGGAGATAATCGACAAGGATGGCACTATTGTAAAAGGATTGGGGCTGTTCCCCTTTAAGACTAAGAGAGATATGATGAACCGCTTTAACTCATTGTATCTTGGCGATTATGAGGATATGAAGATTGTAGGCTTCAAAAGCCAGTTTACTCATTCTTACTGGAATGAAGGCGCTGATGAAAAACCTCTCTTTGATACACTGAGAGGACCGGGCCTGAACCCTGACATTAAAGGCGAAGGAATCTGTGAAAATAACTTTATGGCCACATATGTGATCGGACCTATTCTGGTACTGAATCCTCCTCTTGCCAAGCATATTATGAAAAAATGCGGCATAGATAATCCGACTCTTGCCTTTGAGGATGCAGCCATGGAGGCTTATAACGCACGAGTAACTGAATATTCAGACGAAAAAACAGGGTTTTACTATTAAACCCTGTTTTAAAATTATCATGTTTTTTACTTTATGACTCTCTCAATAAGTCTTTCCGCAGCATGCCCGTCGTTCAAGGTGTTATACACTTCGTTGAATTTTCTGACCTCTTCAACATCAAATTTCTCATCACTGTTACAGATAACATCAATCAGTTCCGCCTCTGTCTTAACAACCGGACCCGGCAAGCTATCCACATCTATATAAAACCCTCTAAGCTCATCTCTGTAATCCTCCAGGTCATACATATAGAAGAACATAGGTCTCTCCAGAATTGCGTAGTCAAAGAACACGCTGGAATAATCGGTAATCAGCATGTCTGAAATGACGTACAGATCGTTTATGTCGTCGTAATCCGACACATTATATACAAATCCCTCATATTCAGCAAAGTTGAATTTATTTGCAACCAGATAGTGGGCTCTGAACAGAATGATATAATCCTCCGCCAGCTTTTCCTTCAACTGATCAAAGTCTACAGGATTGTCGTACACGTAGCCGCACCCGGAGTCATGCTGATTGTCCCTCCAGGTTGGAGCATAGAGCAGTATTTTTTTATGGCAATCCGACAGACCCAGTTTTTCTCTTATTCTTACAATGTCAATATCCTGGTATGTGCTCAGAAAGTCATTTCTCGGATATCCGGTTTCTATCAAAGCCGATTCATTTTTCAATTCCTTCAGATGCCACGCAGTGGAGAACTTTTCCGTAACAAATCTGCAGGAAGAAACCAAATAGCTGAACCTCTGAGTATCGGTTCTGTACTTCTCTCTGATTTCCTTAATTGAATTCATCGCGTTGTTAGAGCTTGTAATATCATATCCTAGCCTCTTCAGCGGTGTCCCATGCCAGCACTGTACGTAAACCTGCTCCTTGGAAGGCCACCAGTGATCCAATGCCCTAAAGTTAAAAATCCAGTATTTGGCCCTGTGAAGGTATTTCTCGCAAAGAGCGCTTTGATTCTTAACCACCTTGGTGTTTATATTCTCCTCCAGAAACCTGTATTCCTCAGGATGCTCAAAAAACCACACGAACAGATAATCCGAATATGCCGGATCCGCTATGAGTCTTTCATATACAGCTCTTGGACTGCATGTGTAGTTCTTGCCGTTATACGCACTGAAAACTATCAGCTTATCATCAATCCTGGTAGATAGTCCCCTGGATACATATCGTGCCTGCTTAAGCTTATTTCTCGCCGTTCTGGCAACGATACGAAGGCCTTCGTTTTCCAGAATTATCTTTTTTATAGTGGATTTTAACACTTGTATTAGCCTCCTATAGCCTGTCTTTATTATTTACTTCCGCTTTTGATTTTAAACAGTACTCTCATCATCGCCGCAACAAAGTAGTACTTTTTAAAAGTATTGTAAGGCTTTGGATCGTCATCATCTTTGATGAAGCAAATGTCCGCCTTCTTCATTCTGTCTCTTACGCCGCTTACATCCACATCGTCTCTGGCAAATTCCTCTATCAGAATCTTCTCGCTGATAAACCGTCTGCCGTATTCAGGCTTACATTCTCCGGCATCAAAGTCTTTTTGCCGCAAAACCTGATCCGCAAAGCTGCCAGGCAGATTGATTCCCAACTCAGTCAGAACATGTGTCGACGCTCCCGCACGAAAATTCAATTCCACAAAATACACCTTGCCATCTGTGGTTTCTATAAAATCCACATCGAACATTCCCATAAAGTTTAATGACCGAATAAACCGGCTGCATTTATCTATCAGTTCCTGAAATGGCTTGGTATCAACCGTTTCGCCTATTAGTGCCACTCCTTTTCTTTCCTTGTGGCCCCCTTCTATTACACGGAAAAGCCCCGGAGCAGTAATTCCTCCGTGAGTGTTCATTCCCAAAAGAGAGTACTCTTGTTTAATTTCCGCATACTCCTCAACGAGCATTTCAAAGCCACCTTTTTGCACGCATTTTTCCAAGGCACTTTCCAGTTCTTCTCTGTTTTCGCATTTAGTCATAGTAGACTTTGTACTTTTCATGCTGACATTTGGCTTGATGAAGCATGGATAGATTACGTCATCGGGTATGGTAAAGCTGCCGTCTTCTGATTTGATAACGGTACTCTCCAGCATAGGAATATCAAAATCCTTTGCCAGCTTCTTCTGCCTGTCCTTGTCCATGAGTTCAACGATTCCACCTTGCCTGCCCTCAATACCGGGAACATAATATCTGCTTTCCAACGCATCCATGTTTTCATCAACAGCATGGCATGAGTAGTCATCAACAGGAAAGACCAGAGCTTTTTCGCCTTTAGGTGCCATTTCTAACAAGGAATCTATTATTCTCTGTATGTTGTCGTTTACAATGCACTCCCTGAATGCACTCACGTATTTACTGTCCTTATCCGGCTCCATCTTGGCCAATAGATTTAAAGCTCGTGGCTTTTTCTTGTAAATTCTAAGGACTTTAACGTTATAGCCTGCTTTTCCAAAGGCACGAGCCATGGTCAGAATGTTGCAGTAATTACGTCCTGTAACCACCACTGTCGGCATATTATTTGATTGTTCCATACATTCTTTTTTCATATTATCAAAGCATACCTCGCCTGTTTTATTTATATATTCTATCATCCACCGATGAATTCTTCAAGCAGGTACTGCCATGTCCCGTAAAAAACCCTGTCAGCATAAGGTTTGATAATCAAACCTTATATTGACAGGGCGAAAGCTCTATACTATATCATCTGTTAAATATTCATCTTTCAGTATTCGGCTAAGCTTACTCTTTTCGATAACGAATTCAGGAGTTCCAATGGAACCCGGTCCCACTTCATATTCATCAAAGATGATAACCAGATTACCGTCTTCATTCCAATAAAAATTCTGCTCCGATCCTACCGAATCAAAGTTTTCAGAGAACTCAGGGTCATCTATCCAGTATGAAATTCCTTCATTCTGCTTCATCTGGTCCCTCATCTGGGATATGATCTCATCGGCTATAATCTTTGAAAAGCTGTCATCTATAAACAAGTCCTCCAGCATAACGGTTTTCCCCTGCTTTTTGTCGATATGATAGAACTTATAATACTTGTTGCTGCTGGCGGATGTTTCACAAACAGCCAGCTTAAGGGTAAACCATCTGTCTGAATTGGTTACAGTGTCATACTTTACGTCAATGGAACCGTAACCGCTGTTGCCATAGAGTTTCACTTCTTCGTAGAACTTGTTAACAAGCTCTGTTGTCAGCTCACTGACATCTTTGTTAATGTATTCCGCTTCCTTGCTGCTATTTTCAAGCATCGGAACGTCAACCATCATATCATACTCATCATCAGAAAAAATATAATTTCGGATGGTAACAACCTTTACCATATCTCCTACTAACGGAAGCTGTTCCAGCGCCTGTGCATAGCTTTGGCTTATATTGGGGAATACACCTAAGGTGATAAAAAGTATGCTGGCCGCAACTGCTATCATTCTCGGCAATCTGTGAAAAGGTCTGATATTACCGGTTTCTTCCGGCAAAGCCTCAAGAGATAGTTCAATTTCATCCTTTACAGACTCAGGGATTTCCCACTGATCTTCGGATATCATGCCTCTCATATATTCGTCAAAATCCTTCATGCTTTAAAATCCTCCTTTAAAGCTTCTCGCAGTATCTTTCGACCACGCGATAGATGCTGCTTGACAGCGGCAACACTGTAATCCGTTATCTTTGCAATTTCAGGTATTGAGATTCCATCGTAGTAATAAAGAATAATCGCTGTTCTGTAAGGCTGCTTAAGATTGTTAATAGCTTCCCTTAGAACCATCTTCGTTATTACATGATTTTCGCAACCTTCCAGGGCAATTTCCGGTGTCTCTTCAACAGGTACAATTCTTGTATTCTTCCGAATCAGTTCAACCGCAGTATTGTGAACGATGCGAAGTATCCAGGACTTGAATGCGTCTCTGTTCTTAAGTGAGTTCAGATTCTTATACGCTCTGAATATGGACTCACTTAACACCTCTCCTGCATCAGCGTCATTGCCTACAATAGAGAACGCGAGATGGTACATAGGTTTCTCATGTTCTCGTATCAGATTGCAAAACTCTACTTTATCTGTCAAGATCAACCCTCCCCGATGATCGAGCCTGTCTGTTTTCTTATCCATTTGCCCCAATCAGAATAATACTTAGCATACAGATGGGTGTTGTCCTCCGATTTTTCAGCAGATAGATTTCCTTTACCGTCACTGAACAAAGGATTAGCGTCAATGAAGAATACGTTTTTACCGTCCGCCATAGACTCTAAAGCTTTATTCAGGCGTGAAATCTTCTTATTGTTTATTATGTCATCGCTATCCGATCGGCTTTTGGTTACATACAGATTTGCCTGAAGAATTACAACCGCATCCGGCTGTTTTTTTCTGATATACTTTATCAGCGATTTATATTCGCTGACAATGCTGTCAAAGCTGTATCCCATCTCATTTATGCCTAGCATGACATATATCTTACCATATTTCTTATTCTTCAACAACTCAGAAAAGGAAACTTTGCCAACACGGGGAAGAGAGACCTCCGAATCATAAATGTTGAATACACTCATACCTACACTGGCAAAGTAATCCGCCTTGTTCATTCCGGAATATTCAAACAGTCCGACAGTTCTGGAATCTCCAATAAACAGGGCATCCTTCATAGACACCTTCTTCTTTTTGGGTTCAGTCTTCTCAGCCGGCGGAGCAGCGTCCTTGTTCCCTTCTGTTTCAGTCTTCTCAGCCGGCAAAGCAACGTCCTTGTTTCCTTCTGTTTCTGTCTTCTCAGCTGGTGGAGCAGTATCTTCCTTCTCTGTTTCAACGGCTGTCACAGGCCCCTTATCTGTATCTGCGGCTACAGCATCCGCCTGCTTACCAGACAGTGACATGAAGACAATAACTGCAATTATTATTAGAATAAAAGATAAAAATGTAATTGTGTTTGACTTTCTCATTTCCCAAACCCCTTTAAAATCTGAAATATAAGAACGGATCATCTAATCCGCGATACATGCAATAGGTGCATGCAACAAAGATAACCCCAAGGAAAATCCCAATAACTGCGCGATTTCTGATTTTTCCGATTATCCTGTATGGCCACTTTGTTGATAACAGCAGACCTGCAATCAAAAACGGCCAATACAGATTCAGATACTTCAGGAAATCATACCGAAAGACTGACCATACCCCCTGCCCAAAAAACGGAAACAGTCTGGTGAAAAATGCCTGAAGCTGCGAAATGTCAGTAATCTGAAATACTGCCCAGCTAAGTGGAATCAGTAAAATCATGTAGACATGTCCGATAATCGGATTTCTATTTAAAAAACCCCCAATGAGAAATTTCTCAAGTGCTATTACTATAAAAAGTCCCATACCCCATAGAACAAAGTTGTATCCGGCCCCATGCCATATCCCCGTAAGAAGCCACACAACGAGAAGATTTCTCAGTGTTGCCATACCTCCGTTTCTGTTTCCCCCAAGAGGTATGTATACATATTCCCTGAACCAGGACCCCAGTGTTATGTGCCATCTCTTCCAGAACTCCGTCATCGTCAGACTGGTATAGGGATGATCAAAGTTTTTCGGAATGTTGAATCCCAGCATTTTTCCTAAACCCATTGCCATAAGCGAATAGCCGAAGAAGTCGAAATATATCTGGAATGAGAAAGCGACAATTCCCATCCATGCAAGAGGAGTTGAAACACTCTCAAACCCTATTGCACATATCTGACTCCACATCTTCCCCAGTGGATTAGCCAGCAGCACTTTCAATCCCAGTCCGAAAATAAATGTTCCAAAGCCTGAAATTACTGAATCCACGGCTATTGTCCTGTTAGCCAGTCTTTCACTGACCTGATCGTAAGTTACTATTGGTCCGGCTATCAGCTGCTCGAACATGGAAAGATAGGCCCCATATCTGAGTAAGCTTTGCTCTGCCCTTACTTTTCCTTTATATACATCCGCAATATATGAAATCCCCTGGAACGTATAGAAGGAAATGCCAATTGGCAGCACTGCCTTAAATGCAACGTGAAATCCCGGTATCAGTCGCTCCATTTCCCCAAATGCGAAGCCGGAATACTTAAAGGTTGCAAGACACAATAGATGAAAAATAACTCCTACAATCAGAAAAGCCTTCTTCCACATCGGGTATTTTTCCATAAGAATCGCTACTTCAAAGTCAAGCATTATACTGACCAGCAAAAGTATCAGATGTTCAGGATTCTTAATGGTTCCCACAAAATAGAAGATCAGACTTCCGGCCAGAAGTATTACATTCTTCATCCGACCGGGTACAAGATAATAGCATAAAAAAAACGCAGGAATAAAAATAAAGATAAATTGTAAACTGCTAAATACCATTTTGCACCGCCATATTTCATAGTTCTGCTATATAGACGAGGTAAAGAGACATAAGGTGACAAAAAAATAAAAAACAGGCTCACAATTTCTTCCGGAGCCTGTACAATAATTAGCGTATGGTAACTGATTTTGATAGTTGCAGTCTGCAATCCCTATGATTTCCTTCTGTCATTATCTGCCTTCTGATAATATCTGCGTTTGTCATCATACATTTTTCTATCCAGATCAGACAGAAATACCTCAATACTATCCGACATTGCATCATACCTGCTGCATCCCATTGCAAATGACAGACGAAAACCAGTCTTTGTAGCAGCGTTGAATCTCTCTACGCTGCTTTTTATGCATTCCATTGTCTTCCTCGCGTACTCTTCTGAATCTGTTTTCAGCAACACGAGGAATTCATCTCCGGCATATCTGACGGCTAGCCCGTTATCCGGAACTGATTCCGAAATGATCCTGCCTATCCGGCGTATGGCTTCATCACCTTCTGAGTGTCCAAACTTATCATTTATGCCTTTAAAGTCATTCACATCTATCATTATTCCGTAAAGATTCAGTTCAGAATCTTTTCTAAGCTGACCTATGATATAGTCCATGTATTTCCGGTTGTACAGACCTGACAGTGAGTCCACAAAGGTATTAAGAGACTGAGTCTGTATATATACAAGGACCATAGCAACTGCAACGGACGTCCAACCCAGTGTTATTCCGTATAAGCATCCCTGAACAACTGTGCCTATCATACACGGAACAACGAAGAAGTATACAGGAAAAAACCTGATATGTAATCCTCTTCGTTTAGAATTCTCCATAAGAAAAATGCTGTAGAAGAAGTAAAGGAACAGAACAAGATAGGCCGATATAACCATATCACCTCTGGCATACACGTTTTCTTCCGATACGGTGAATATAATTCCGCATCCATTCAGATTTATTATATTCATCCCTACGATAACGATCAGAGGAATGGCAACAGGTAATGCATATCTGCGAAGTCTTAATGTACTGTTATAAATTCTGAAATCTGTAAAAAGACACCACAAGTAACCCACGCTGCAGGTTCCGATAAAGCACATGCTGTTAAGCAGATAAGAAATCGATACGGCTCCTGTGAATGTTTTTCCGTCGATAATAAAGGTCAACAATTCTATCAAACAGCCAAAGAGGGTAACAGTTATTATTATATTAAACAGCTTGTCACCAATAAGACGGTTCTCCGGATTTTCAATTCTGGTAAGCCTTAGAAATATCATCAAAAAAGCGCCTATGCCGTTTACGATGATTACTTCCGCCATATTTACAGAATCCAAAGTTTATCCTCCTTCCTTCTTCAGGTTATAGATATGATAATTATACCACAAAAAATAAGTCTTAAAAACCAATTGAATCAAAAAAAGGAAGCCCGAATCCATCAAAATTCGGGCTTCCTTTTGTCAATATGTATCTGCAAAGAGAATATTCTCTTATGAGTCTGCCTTTTTTACTCGGTGCACTCTTTCTGAAGGTCCTCCAGCTTTGTGCTCTTTCCAAGGAATCTGACAATCAGAACCATAACAACTATACCAACAGGTATGCAAATCCATGCAGGTACGCCAAGGGCTGCCGGAATGAATCCACAAACAGCTGCGGTTCCTGCTGCTGTAGCAGCGTAAGGAATCTGAGTACGAACGTGGTCCATAAGGTCAGCAGCGGATCCCATAGATGACATGATTGTAGTATCGGATATTGGCGAGCAGTGGTCTCCGAAGATTGCTCCGCTTGTTACTGCTGCAATAACCAGAATTGCGTATGAGTCCAGAACTCCTCCGTTTACTCCCATAGCCAGAGGGAATGCGATTGGAATCATAATTGCAGTTGTTCCGTATGAAGTACCTGTTGAGAAGGATACCAGACATGATACTCCAAAGATAATAACCGGTAAAACTGCTCCTGATATATTTCCGCCTACCAGTTCAGCAATATAAGCGCCCGTTCCCAGCTCAGACATTATTCCTCCGGAAGTCCATGCCAGAAGCAGAATTGTTATTGTCAGCAGCAATTCCTTACATCCGCCCATCCATACATCAATAGCTTCTCTCAAAGTCATGATTTTCTGAACAACAGCCATAACGATACTTACAACTGATGAAACGATTACAGCATATAGAATACTTGATGCTGAGTCACAATCACCGAATGCTGTTTTTATAGTCTCAATGCTGAAGCTGCTGTCGAATCCACCGCCGGTGTAGTACATTGCGAATAATGTAACGCAAATGAAAGTCAGAATAGGAACGATGGCATTGTACATATGAAGCGGTGTACCTTCTTTTACGTTCATCGCATCTAGTTCCTTGCTCAACATTGGAGTAGAGCCTTCCTTTACCAGATCACCGGATAATCTTGCACGTTTTTCTGCAGCGTACATAGGACCGTAGTCTCTCTGAGACAGAATAATGATTATTACAAGAGCTACAGCAAAGATATTGTAAAAACGGAAAGGTACTGTCTGAAGGAAAATGCCGTAAGTGTTTTCTATTGCAATTCCGGCAGTAGTCAGTGCAATTCCTATCATTCCGATTTCATATGCAACCCAGGATGAAATAAATGCCATATCTGTTACAGGGCCGGCTGTCGAGTCAATAACATATGAGAGTTTTTCTCTTGAAATACGCAGCTCGTCTGTAACCGGTCTCATGGTAGGTCCAACGATAAGGGAGTTTGCCATATCTTCAAAGAATATGATTATTCCCATAATCCAGGTTACAATCAAAGCATGCTTTGTGTTCTTTGCCTTTTTAGCCATGGTTAGAGCCATAGCCTGAGTACCACCCATTCTCGCCATAACTGCAATCAGACCTCCGACAGCAAGAATGAACAGCATCAAAGTTACATTCCATGTGTCAGTTACGGTTCCAACCAGATGTGTATCGCACATTCTTAAGAAACCGTGGAATACATTTCCTCCGTTCAGAATAACGGCTCCTACGAATACAGCCGTTGACAGTGAAAGTATTACCTGTCTTGTAATGAATGACAGTACGATGGCAATTAGCGGTACGATAAGAGACAGAACTCCGTAATTTACTGCCTCTGCCTCTGTATCAGCAAATGCCATATTGGTAATTGCCAGCATCCCTATAACAAATGCAGCGGCAATCGCCCATCTTCTTCCTGATATTTTGTTTTTCATTTTCTTCCTCCCGGGATTTACTCCCCTGCAAGTTCCATATACTTAATACTGATATTCAACTGATCGAAGATGGTGTTCTTCAACCGCAGTATTTCAGTCTCCCAAAGATAGGATTCGTGAGATTCCTCTTCTGCCAGATTGTACTTTTTCATTGCTCTGTCAAGTGCAGGTACAGGCTGTTCAGTCAGATATGAACCACAGGCATCCTGACCGTATTTACCTGAATAGCATCTGAACATGCATGTCTGACGTTCGCATGCCAGAGCAATGCTGTTATACAGCTTCGTATCAATCTTTGATTCCTTTTTCTCCTGCAGAAGACTCATCTTTTGTGCATATCTTTCAACTACATCGGTCAGAGATTCAATAAGTGGGTACGCTCTGCCTGCATTCTGTAAAGCACAATTCCACTGCATCTTTACATCTTCCGCCAGAGCTTTCATATCGTATTCCACCTGCTCACTGTTTGCCAGCTTTTCCATAACATATGTAAAGTACTCTGCGTGTTTCATCAAAAGATCTCTGTCAATTTTGTCAATAGTGTCATTTGGAGTGTGGAGCCATGGACTGTAAAAAGCGTAATTCAATTCTTCCAGCCGCTCCTGTGTGTATTCTGTGGCAAATGAGCAATACGGCACGCCTACACCAAAGAAAGACGAATCTCCTCCACCCTTATATGCCTGATGCCATTCACCTTCTTCTCCGAAGATTTCACTGATTGCCTGCATCAGAAGATTTCTCAGCTCCGGTTGTCCTTCAACACCCGGTACGGTAGTCTCTCTGATTGCAAGGTTGTCAAGGTTCAAATATGCTACGCAATTATCAGTAAGATCCTGCCAGTACTGATCCACATACCATGTAGAACCTCCGCCCTCTGCGATTTCGTGACCATCCCAGAAGACAAATTCAACATCACGTTTCATTTCATCACGGTTCTCATAGCATATTCTTGCGATTTCCAGATTCAGTGCATCTCCTGATGCGTTACATATTGCAGATTTTCCCCAGGCGTCTACATGGCTGCCCATCAGAATGTATTCGCCATTGCTTTTGCCACCCCGCACTCTGCCAATAGGCTGGCTTGCTGTAATCCATTGGCGACTCGCCTGTGCCTTTATATTTACCGTTACAGTTCCCTGTTCACACAGAGCCTGCAGGGCTTCTCCCTCTTTTCTTGAAATACTTATGGTCGTGATATGTAGTATTTCATTTTCATTTTCCGGCGTTGGATTTCCCCACTGGGTCTTGACTGCACCCATCTGTATAAGGTCGCTGTCAGATGCTCCCCAGTTCATTATGATGAGAGCCTTCGCTCCCATCTCTTCGGCAATTCTAGCCTTTTCAGGTCGTGCCGGGCTCCAGTTCATATCAGTCAGAATGATCTTTCCCCTGGCATCCACTCCTTCATAACGATCATATCCACCTGTACCCAGATAGAGAACTTCTCCCTCCAGACCTTCTTCCGGTGTTGAATCTATATGACATACAGGTCTTGCAGGGATTTCATAGCTTTCCGGACTTAATACGGTCAGAGAGGCATCACCGGGATAGCTCATGTACATTGGAAAATGGTCTATCCTTCCCTCTCCGATGTTCTCCTTCAGTCTCTTGCATATGTATTCTGTCGCCTTGGTCATTTCTTCTGTGCCTGACAGACGCTCACCAACCTCATCAACCAGATATGCCATATCCTTATAAATGTTTTCCAGGGATATTTCCGATTTCATTTTCTCGTAAAGTCCCATAGTAATCGCCTCCTTTTATCCCCTCTTCAAGAATGCTGTACAGCAGTGAATAGCTCCGAAGCCCTTCATCACCTCATCGAATTCAACAGGAATTACCTTGATTCCGTTATTTTCGAGAAGCTCCTGGGATCTTGGATTTCCGGCAGGCATAACCACCGTTCCCGGCTCAATTGCAACAAAGTTTATTGCGAAGGATTCCTTCGCTTCTATTCTTGAAGGACACTCCAGAAGTTTGATACCTTTTTTCTTCAGTGCATCGCATACATCGTATGGCACCTGAGATGCATGAATCATTGCCACATCATGACTTGCCATGTTCAAAAGGCCATCAATATGAGCATGTCCGTAAGGAATCTGCATGTGAAGGATGTCTGTAACACCCATTCTGCGAAGTTCATGTTCAACCATTTCGTAGCCTTCACGGTTAGTTCTTACACCAGAAGCTAAGACAATTGTATGTCTATCAATCCATAGACCCATAGCGCCTTCGAAAGTAGCACTTCCGCAAACTGTACGGATAATAGGAACTCCTAAATCTGCAAGCTTCTTCGCCATATAGCGTTCCTCTCCGCGACGGGCTTCCATAGCCGGTCTGGTAACTATAGCACCTTCCGGCGTCATCAGAAGAAGGTCTCTGCAGAACAATGCATTAGGTCTGTCCGCTCTCTGTTCCTCGATATAATGAACTCTTACACCATGATCCTTATAAATCTGAGCCAGTGCGTCATGCTGCTGTCTAAATCTTTCCGGATTAATCGGAGCTTTGAATCTTGCTGCCTGCCAGTCAAAGTTTTCAATTTCCTCTCCCGGACGTCTCATTACTACGTCTCTAAGTGTATCGACTTCGGAACAAACTCCCCAGTCTCCCCACAAAGATTTCATGTCATCTGTAATGCTTGTCTCGAGCGGAAACCATCTTTCCCCGGCAAGAGCATCAATGTCTCTCAGTTTATCACACATAATTAACCTCCTATTCTACCAGTTGTATAACATGGAATTCTACACATATGATGTGCAATAAATATGCCAAAACAAAAAACAAATTTTTTATATTTTTTACTGCTATACCAGCCTTTTCAGGGAAAAACAGTAATTCTGCGGGTAAAAAAAACAGTACACAGTAAAAACAATTTTACTGTGTAGTAAAATTATTTTTACTGTGTACTGTGGCCTTTTCTTATTTGATTTTATATTTTGTAAGCTTGTAGTTCAGGCTTTGTTTCGTAATACCCAGGCTTCTTGCTGCCTCTGCATGACTCTTGGCATTTCTCAAAGCGTTGCGTATCATCTTCTCTTCCATTTCCGATAAAGCCTGGTTCAGTGTCTTTCCTTCAAACAGAAAGTCTAAGCCCTGTCCTGTATTGGTCGGAGCTTCCATACTTACAGGATCAAAGTGCATAGGATGAGACAAGTACTCAGGAAGATCTTTTTTCAGGATGAATCTGGTAGATGCCACGTTAAAGGCACCTTCGATTACATTCTTCAGTTCTCGTACATTGCCGGGCCATCCGTGATTCCTGAAGATTTCCTCAACTCTTTCATCCAATCCCAAAATGTTTCTATGCATGCTGCGATTATACGATTCTATAAACTTTTCTGTCATATACAGAATATCCTCTTTGCGCTCTCTAAGAGGAGGTATATTAACCTGTACAACACTTAAACGATAAAAAAGGTCTTCCCTCAGCTTGCCTTCACGTACACAATCCAAAGGTTTCTCATTTACGGCAGAAATAACCTTTACATCTGTCTTTATGGGTTCATATCCCCCCAGACGAACGACCTGTTTGTCCTCTATAGCCTTTAATATCTTCGCCTGAACATTCATTTCCATGGAGTTGATTTCATCAAGGAACAGAGTCCCTCCGTTGGCTATTTCAAACAGTCCGGGCTTGTTTTCCGCTCCGGTATAGCTTCCCTTCTTAGTCCCGAACAGAATACTTTCCAGCAGATTCTCCGGAATTGCTGCACAGTTTTGAGATACGAATCGCTTTCCTGCTCGCTTACTTGAGGTATGAATGGACTGGGCCACAAGTTCCTTACCGGTTCCTGTTTCTCCGTAAATCAGCACCGATGAATCTGTATCAGCTATCATAGGAATGCGTTGTTTGATGTCCTCCATCTGCGGATTCATGGTTATTATGTCTTCAACGGTGTAGAGACCTTTATCTGCCTGGTATTCCTTGGTTTCCAGCGTAATATCCTGTCTCTGATAAGGTCTGTCAATATATCTGGATACTTCAACAGCACCTATTATCTCATTGTTGCTCTTTATGGGCATTGTAGTGTTTATAGCCCTTATGCTCTGTCCCTCGTAGGTATGTAGAGTCTGGTATTCATTATCAATAGGTTCACCTGTGCGCAGCACGCGCATTATGCTGCTGGTCTCATCCGTAAGCTCAGGATATACCTCTGTTATATGTTTATGAAGAATGTTCTTTTCCTTAAGGCGATTTACGTCAGAGCGATATGTAGCAAAGTACTCGATATATCCGTTTTGATCAGTTACAATTAGCCCATCTATGTAGTTGTAAATATTCAGCAGCTGTTCAACGTATCTTCTGATCATTTCTTCCTCCAAACTCTAATTTGCAAGGCAATTTAGCTTTAAAATTACATAATTGTAAAATATCCCCGAACGCATTGTATTCGGGGATATGCAACAATTTAACTAGCCGCGCTTCAAATATGCTGTAATGCAGTGAAGTGCTCCTCTTCCCTTGATAATCTCTGAAATATCGGGAGTTTCAACCTTTACGCCGTTTTTCTCCAGCAACTCCTGAGTTCTCGGATTTCCTGCAGGCATAACAACATGACCGGGTTCCAGAGTAACAAAGTTAATTCCAAAGGTTTCTCTTACCTCAGTTCTGGAAGGTGCTTCCAGAATTTTATAGCCTTTTCTCTTCAACATGTCGATTATATCATACGGCACCTGACCGGCATGAATCAGCACCATATCATCACTGATAGCATTCATAAGACCATCTATGTGAATGTTGCTGTATGGCTGCTGCATATGATAAACCTCTACGCCCATGCGTTCAAGCTGATATTTAACCTGTGCAAATCCGCTGGCATTACATCTGGAACCTGTGGAAAGAATGGCCGTATGACGGTCAACCCACATGCCGCAAGCCCCTTCAAAGATACCATCTCCGGCTATTGTGGTAAGGATAGGAACACCTAGTTTAGCCAGAGTCTGAGCTACATAACGTTCCTCTCCTCTTCTTGCCTCCATGCCGGGCCTTGCAAGAATAGCACCCTCCGGTGTCATGAACACAAGGTCTCTGCAGAATATTGCATTAGGTCTGTCTTCTCTCTGTTCATCCACATAGTAAACCTTTGCTCCGAAATCCTCATATATTTTGGCAACGGAATCATGCTGCTTTCTGATAAGCTCCACATCAATGGGTTCATCTGAAAATCGAACCGCCTTAGCGTCAAAGCTTTCTATTTCCTTTCCGGGTCTGCGCATTAGAACTGCTCTTAAAGTGTCCACCTCAGAACAAACGCCCCAGTCTCCCCAGTATTCTCCAAGATCTTCTGTAAAGCTTGTCTCTTTCGGAAACCATCTTTCGCCGGGAATTGCATCAACATCTAATTTGTTTTTAAGCATTACACTTTCCTCCTTATTTACAATTGATTGCTTGACATAGGTAGAATGCAAAATGTATGCCAAAAACTTAACTGTTTTCTATCTCAATCTCAGCTGTCTATCTTATTCATATGCTTTTCAGAAAAACTGTCATCCACGGGTATTGCTAATCTCTTCCAGCTCTGCACACAGCTTATCAGCCTTAACCAGGTCATCCCTCTTAAATGCCTCTGTAATAGCAGTTTCCAGTTCCTGCTTTTTCTTGTCTATTTCCAGATATGCGGAATCAAAGTATTTTTCGTATACCATCTTACGGAAATTTCTTCCGCGAACCCTTCTTATGGTGTTGTCCTCAACAAGAAGAACAAAATCAGCACAGTTTGCCACAAGATAAAAATCGTGGCTGACCATAAGAATGGTTCCCTTATACTCACCTATTGCCTGTTCCAAAGCCATCTGTCCGTATATGTCAAGATGACTTGTAGGTTCATCAAGTATAAGGAATTCCGCATTTGAGCAGGAAAGAAGGGCAATCTGCAGCAGATTCTCCTCACCACCGGAAAGGTCACATACTCTCTGAATCAGAACATCCTCCGGAAGCAGATACCTCTCCAGAAGCTTCTTCATTTCGGTTTTATCGGCAACTCCTGCATTCAGCAGTGTTTCCTCCACCGTTTTTTTGCTGGCCTCAGCCTCAGTCTGAAGCTGAGAAAGGCATGCATATGTTGTTTCCTTATTGATAGATATAGATGGATTGCTGTTTTTCAAAATATCCCTTACCAGGGTGGTTTTACCGGTTCCGTTAGCTCCTACCAAAGCTGCTTTCTCACCTCTGTGCAGAGTGAAACTTACATTCTGAAGCAGATCGTAATCAAATTCTGCCCGGTAATCCTGCACTGTCAGAACAGCATCAGGTTCTGATGACTTTGATGCATGCTCCTCCGCGTCGAAGATATCCTCAGGAAGCTGTGGCAAGGTAATATCCGGTTCTCTCACCTCGATGAAAGGAGCCTTAATCTGCCTTGCAAGAAGGCGATCCAGCTGGCTCTGCTTTGCGTTCACTGATTTCCCGATTACAGGATTAACCATAAGGGTTGCACGCTTACGCAGAATTTCAACCATTTCCTCTGTCCTTGCAATCTCCTCCTGCTCCTCAAGATTCTGAATTTTCAATCTCAGCTTCTCGCGAAGTATTGTGCATCTATATTCCGTATAATTGCCGTCAAATTCCTGAAGGTCTCTGTTTTCCAGATGAAGAATCTTATTAAAACAGTGATTCAGTAAATATCGGTTATGGGTAACTACCAGCATAGTTCCCTTGTACTCATTTATCATCTGGGTCAGGCTGTTAAGGTTGCCGAAATCAAGGAAAACATCCGGCTCATCAAGTATGAGCAGATTGGGTGACAGCAGCATTTCGCCCATTATCTGAAGCAACTTGTACTCACCGCCGCTCAGCTGTGATACTTTTGTTTTCTCTATTCCTGTCAGACCGGCAACATATAGCTGTTTGCGTATGTTGCTTTCGTAATTGTCTCCATCCATAGCTTCCTTTGCATCCAGCAAAGCCTGGTATCGCTCAAAGGCTTCCTCCAGATTGGCATCCTCTGCGGCCATTTTCTCACAGACTGATGCAATTTCCTTCTCTATTTCCACAAATCTTCTGCTCAGATACTGAAAAACGGTGCATTCCTGCGCCTTATCCCGCACACTGAACTGACTTGCGTATCCAATTCTGCATTCATCAGCTTTGATGATTTTACCGTCGTAAAGGTATTCCTCCGGATTCATTATCATGTCCACCAGGGTTGATTTTCCGGTGCCGTTACTGCCTATCAAAGCACAATGCTGCCCGCGCTCTATTGTAAATGATATCTTCTCATATAGTTCCTTTGCGGGAACTCCATAGGATAGTTTTTCAACTTTTATCATATTTCGGTTTCCTCTATAGGTTGTTTTTTATGAGGTCATAGCCTCATCGATGTCTCCGTCACGATTGTTTTCCCTGATTGTGCCGTCTTCGTTTACTGTGAGTTCAAAGATTACAGTGTACATGGTTTCCGTGCCGTTACTGTATTTCATGGTGATGGTAATGTTGCCCGGCTTATCTCCTGTCAGCTTATATATTCCCCAGAAGCCTGCATCCTCATCGTATACCTTGTCCTTCTCAATTTTTACAGTTCCTGTTCCCTTGCGGTCCATTTCCCACTTATATTCCGGGAATGATCTGTTGGCCAGCTGAATCTGATATTCCTCAAAAGTATATTCATCGTAAAAGCTCAGCCAGATACCGTTATGTCCAAGCTTCATCTGTCCGGTTTGCAGAATCTCATATTCCAGTTCGTCTTTTGTCTTTAAGTCCCAGCACTGTGGAGGGTCAAAGTCATCATCGCACTTAATGGTTACAACTCCCTTTTCTCCATCTTCATCTGCGCCTAAAGTGCCTGAAATTCCTGGGTTTCCACAGGTATCATAGAGGCTGAATGAGCCATCATCGTTAATATACAATGCGTAGAAATCCGTATAAGTTTCGCCATCTGAGGCCAGTTCTTTACAGTTCCAGTTTCCCAGGAGCCCTGATGGCACTACTTTCCCCGAGCAACCGCAAAGTAAAAACAGCATCATTGCCATTCCTATAATACACAGCAACCTCATCTTTTTCATATTGTTTCCCCTCTCGTTTCTTTAATCCTCTTCAATACTGCCTAGCCTTATATATTATACCCTAAAAACCACTGCCGTGTGAGGTATTTGCCCCGGCAGTGGCTTTTTTCATATTCCTTATTCTGCATTCTTTCCGTATCTCTTAATCTTTGCAGTTGTGGTCTTTTCCAGCTCTTTAACGACCTCAATGATTCTTATTCTCTTATAATCCGGAATCTTGTCATTGATTTCGTCCACAATCATCTTGATTTTTTCTTTTACGGCTTCAGCATCACTAACGTCCAGGTCAGCAAATTTTTCTTTCAGCTCATCCAGATTTGCTACAATTTTTGCTTTTACCGATGTTTCTCCATTTCTGGTTCTTCCTTCGATGACTATAGCCTCAGCAATTTCCGAATAGTCTCCCAGTCGTTCTTCCAATTCCTCAGGGTACACGTTCTTTCCGTTTGGAGTAACGATTACGTTCTTCAGTCTGCCTCTTATGTACAGCCATCCATCCTCGTCTATGTATCCCAGGTCTCCTGTTTTAAACCATCCGTCTTGGAAAACAGCATCGGTTGCTTCCTTATCTCTGTAATATCCAAGCATCAGGTTTTCCCCTCTTGTGACGATTTCGCCTACACCCTCATCGTTAGGCTCAATTATCTTCATTTCATTTCCGGGCATTACCTTGCCTGCTGAATTGACATTCATATAGAAGTCACAGTTTCCTGCAACAAGAGGTGCACATTCAGTAAGACCATAACCCTGAAGGATTTCTATTCCTATGGCATCAAAATCTTCGATTAAATGTGGTTCAACAGCTGCAGCACCTACTATAAACAGTCTCATGTCACCACCAAGCTGTTTTCTGATACTCCTTTTTATCAGTAGTCTTAAAGGCAGAGGAGTACGTCTCATGGCATACCCAAGAGTATGTTCTTCAAAAAGCTTTGCATATCTCTTCGGACAGCTTGCCGCAACACCCTTCTTTATCTGCTTTGACAGCATCTTAAGAATTACAGGAACCACTACGAGAATTGTAGGATTATATTCCAAAAGATTCTTTTTGATTTTTGTCAGCCCGTCGCAATAGGTGATGCATGCACCCTTCGAGAAAAGCAGCAGGAAGTTGAGCGTACATTCATATGTATGATGCAATGGAAGCAGTGACAAGGTTTTATCCTTAGGGGTAATCTTTACTACCTGAACGGTAGAGTAAATGTTTGCACAAACTGCTCCCTGTGACAGACATACTCCCTTGGAGCTTCCCGTTGTTCCTGAAGTGAAAATCAGAATCTGACATTCATCCTTAGGTAAAGGAATTGAGTCTATTTCATCCTTCATTTCTTCACTTATCTTGAGGTTTCTCTCCCAGACAAAGGAGAAATCATGGTACTCGGCATCATATCCTTTTTCCTGAATTGCATCTACGTATTTCTTGTCTCCGAACAAGGCCACGCATTCCGCAGATTTCATGAATGCAACCGCATCCTCTGCGCTGACCTCCTTGTCAATAGGTACCACACAACCTACGGTAGCAGCTGCCAGATAACAAAGCGACCATTCACAGCTGTTCTTTCCTGTAACTGCAATTTTCTTACCCTTGAAACCTCTTTGGATGAACTCTGCACACAGAGCGTAGTATAAATCTCTTGCTTCTTCATAGCTGACATATCTGTAGCCCTCTTTTCCTTTGACTTTAATCTGGAAAGCAGCTTTATCCTTAAATGTCTCAGCAGAATGATTTATAATTTCTCTGTAGTCATTAAATCTCTTCTCTTTATAAATCTGTGCAGCCATAATATCTCACCTTTCTACTATAAATACTACTATATTCTATTGTATCATACATGTTATGATTTTTAAATCCTTGAAAGGTTCATTATTTCATCCAGTACGGTAATGGGGGTATTTCTCCTTCCGGAAGTGGAACAATAACGTCTGTTCTCTTTTCCCCGTATATTTTCTTGTGCTCTTTCATAATCATTTCCGGATTTTCCGGGATTTTCTCAAAGGACATGGCATTAAATCGCATACCGCATGTAGCCATTTCATACATCTTCACCCAGCCATTACGCTGGTAGAATTTCAATCTTCTTTTCCGAAGCACATTCTCTTCAGATTCATCATCCGGAAATGGTGTTTCCGACTCCAGAATAATACATATGTCAGGATTGTTTTCCAGTTCAGCCACATCAGAGGATATCCTCTTAAGAATATCCTTTCCGACTCCTCTGTTGCGCAAATCTGCCGGTACTGCGAAATAATCCATCAGATATGCCCGACTTCCTTTATACTTCCAAATTGTGCAATATCCCATCAAAGCTCTATCTTCCTCATATACGATGACTTTATAGTTTCCGGCTTCATTGAGGTCCATGATGTCATCTAATGGTTTTACCTCATTAAGGGGAAAATCTTCACAAAGATGGTTCTCATACCATGACTTATATTCATTCGCATTTAACAGTCTCTTCTTCATGACGTCCTCCAAAAGCTGTATTTACACCTTCTCAGGGTGCATGTACTTTGATCGAATCAAACGGGTTAACAACAGCAGACCACGAATGCACAGCTCCACAGCCATGGCAATCCACATGCCGTGAATTCCGTAGACAGGAACTAGAAGCACAGCCAGACCCAGACGAACAACCCAAATACTGAACAAATTCAAAATACTTGGAACAAGTGTATCTTCAGCACCCCTCAGAGCACCGGATGCTACCATGGAAACACCGTAAAGTGGCTCTGAAAGCAATTCAATACGCAGAATTTCTGCGGCTACCTTTCTTACCGCCTCAACGGGGGTAAGCAGAGAAAATACAAGAGGGCATGCGGCGAACATGATTGCTCCGTTCAAAGTCATCATTATACTTCCAAAGACTACTGTAATGTATCCGTATCTACGTGCAAGGGGATAGTCTCCTGCTCCTATGCTCTGTCCTACCAGTGTGGAAGCCGCTGCCGCTACTCCGAATCCGGGCATGTAGCAGATGCTCTCAGCTGTAATGGCAAATGAATGGGCTGCTATTGCAATTGCTCCCAAGGGTGCAATTATTGTAGTTGATACTACCGATGCCCCTGACATTGCCAGGGATTCTGCACCTACCGGTGTGCCTATCTTCAATGCCCGCTTTATGATGGAAACATCCAATGGGCATTTTTCCTTTCGGTTTAAACGAAGAGGTTCATAGCGAAGACAGCAGAACCAGAGTCCCGGAAAGCACACCACCACTGTGGCAAGGCCTGTTCCAATTCCTGCGCCCAATACACCGTACCGAGGAATGAAGAATATATTAAACATTACATCCAAAAGGCACATTACCGCGTTCAGCACACTGGGTACGACCATGTTTCCGGCACTCTGCATATAACTTGAGGCAAGCCTGTGCATTCCCATAAAAGGTATGGATATGGCGTATAGCATGAAATACCCACTTGCGTCCTTCCATAAAACTTCTTCACCGCCAAGCCAGCGAGGCAGCGATCCGCTGATGCAAAGACCGAGAATCAGAAGAAAAGCAGATACAATTAGCATAGTAATAAATCCATGCTTGGTTACACGACGCGCATTATGGGGCTCTCCGGCGCCGATATACTGTGCTACCTGTACCGAAAAACCGGCTGTAATAGCAAAGCCAACACCATTCATCAGCCATGTGCTCGTAGTGACAAGACCTATGGCTGCTGAGGCATTTGCGCCGAGACTGCCAACCATAGCAGAGTCAATATACTGCATTGCAATAGATGTAAACTGTGTGAGAATTGCAGGTACGCTCAGCTTCCATACCATAGAGAGCTGAGCGCGCAAATCCGTTCCGGGTTCCATAATAGATGTGCTCATATTTCAGTCCTTACAGCTTAAAAAGCAGCCTTGAATATTTCAATAATGTCTTCCTTCTTTAAGTCCACAAAAGCTCCTATACATCCCTTTTCAGCTTTTTCGGCCATGATTTCAAAATTCTTGTCGTCATTTATGCCAACTGCCCTTAGGTTTGCCGGAATGCCCATTGTTTCAAAAAAGAATTTTTTTAGTTCATCGATACCTGCCTGTGCAAGCTTCCAGTCATCATCGCCGGATAAGCCCCATACGTTTTTCGCAAAATCTACAAACATCGGCAGAGTCTCTTCGCTCAGTACGTGTTCCATCCATGCAGGTGTTAAAATTGCCAGCCCCTCGCCGTGGGTAATATCATAGAAGGCGCTCAGCTCATGCTCTATTGGGTGAATACACCATTTTGGAGAGCATCCGTTACGCACAATACCGTTGATAGCATGTGTTGCCGCCCACATCAGGTTAGCGCGTGCATCGTAATTTTCGGGATCTTCCAGAGCAATAGGACCGTTCTTAATCATTGTTCTCAGAAGTCCTTCTGCCATATATTTCTGACAGTCTGCATTTTCCATTGAAAAATAATTTTCCATAGTATGACTCATCATGTCAGCGGTTCCCGCTGAAGTCTGCCTCTTTGATACTGAGTATGTATACTCCGGATTTAAAATGGACATAGTTGGAGCCATGTGTGGAGAAGATGTTCCCCACTTTTCATTTTTGGTTAAATCGGAGATAACCGCGATGGCATCCATTTCTGAACCTGTTGCCGATAATGTAAGTATATCAAAAATAGGAAGAGCTGCTGTAATCTTTGTTGGATTAATTACCAGATCCCACGGATCTCCGTCATACTTTGCAGCTGCGGCAATTACCTTGGAACAGTCAATTGTACTTCCGCCACCGATTGCAAGAACCATGTCAATACCTTCTTTTTTGCAGATTTCTGCACCGGCTCTAACGGTCTGAATTCTAGGATTAGGCTCTACCCCGCTCAGCTCAAACATTTCCATGCCGTTAGCTTTGAGGATTTCAACTGCGGAATCATAGATTCCGTTCTTTTTAATTGAACCGCCTCCATACACCATCAGCACCTTTTTACCATAATTCTTTAATTCTGCAAGGTTTTCAATTGTTCCCTTACCAAAGTGAATTCTTGTTGGAATCTGCAATGTGAAATTGTACATACTAATTTCGTCTCCCTTCTGTATTTTGCTTATCATTATACACTGTTTGGTTTAAAATCTCAATCATAACGCTTAGCAAATAGACTGATGGTACAAAAAAGCGAAACTACGCTTCGAGCATATTCACTCAAAACGCAGCATCACTCAGAAGAGCATATCCACCCTTGAGAGTTTTCGATACACCTATCACGGCATCTTCTATTGAGCTTGCTGACAATCTCTCCATAGCTATTCTGTATGCAATGATTTCCGAATCTGTAGTTCCTCTGAATGTGGCTCCCTGTTCTGTCAGATTGCCGCGGATTTCTTCTGCATTTGTTATATTACCGTTATGGGCAAGGGCAAGTGTACCCTTAAGGTAATTTAGGAAGACAGGTTGAGCATTTTCCGGCATACTTTCACCGGTTATGGAAGAGAGGGTGCGAATGATTCCTCGGCAGTCAAGCTAAACTGTTGGGACTTCATTCGCACCCTCTCTTTAATTCTATTGACACGAATATAAGAAATGTTATATTGTATAATATATATAGTATTAAAGCCCTGATTAATACAGGAGCAGAAAAGAATGGAGAATATATGGAACAGTTTAAAACTCTGAAGGACCACGTATATAACTACATAGCAACACAGATAGGCTCAGGCAATCTGCTGCCCGGTGAGCGCATTAACGAAAATGTAATATGTGAAGAACTGAATATCAGCCGCACCCCGGTACGAGAGGCGCTGATTCAGCTATCTGCAGAAGGTATTCTGGAGAATAAGGCCAGAAAGGGCTTTGTAGTCAGACCAATGCGAGAAGAGGATGTTAAAGAGGTATATCAGGTTATCGGCATTCTTGACGGCTTTGCCGCAAAGGAAGCTTGCAAATTTCTTACTGCACAGGATCTGGCAGATATGGCATTCTACATCGAAACCATTGACCTTGCCATAAAATCCGGAAACTTTGAAATGTATTTTAGACAGCAGGAGACTCTGCACAATTTATATATAAATAAATGCGGCAATCAGACTCTTATTGATACAATAAGAAAGATCAAGAACAAGCTTTTCATCAGAACCTATGATGATGATGCTGAAGGTAAGACACGTCAGGTTCTTTATGATACAAACAAAGAGCATCGTGAGATTTTGCGTTTATTTAAGGAGGGAGATGCCGATGGACTTTTTGTCTATCTGTCTGAAACCCATTGGACACCTACGCTTGCCGCTTATGACGTTATAGAATAGAATAGAAAGATTTTATGACAAAGAACTCCTGTCGAAGACATCGGCAGGAGTTTTTATTATTTCTGTCTTACCATATTCAATTTCTTAACATATACGCTTTCTTCTTTAGCAAACCCCATCTTTCTTAAATAGGAAGAATGTTCAGGAGAAATATTCAACCCACAAATAAGCTTGTTAATACTCCTTTCAGGAAGTTTAGAATACAGAAAATGCCCTGCAGAGCAGTCACGATAGGCAGGTGTGGAATAGTCAACCAAAATGTCGACTGCACCTTCCTCTTCTTCACCTATCAGCACCGCTGCCAGATTTCCGTCACAGCAAACGATAAAAGCCCGTTTCCCACATGCATCTTCTCTTTTAAACTCCGGAAAATACGCTTTGATATCACTCTCATACCGTCTAAGGAAATACTCTACTAAGGCATCATCCGCCTCACCATCGACCAAATCGTAGGATTTTCTGGTCTTTAGCAGTTTATACAGGCTAACGAGATTAATAATAATGAGGCATCCGTTCATTAAGCATAAAGGAACTGCACCTACGATAAGAGCGTATATTCCTGAAACAACACTTCCTACCATATTTACAACTCTCAGTTTAACAATTGATGCCATTAACATAGAAACCACAACCAGGGCGGATCCTATGTATCCGAAAATTTCAATCAATGTAGCTGTAGTCATCCATTTCCTCCTGTTTCATCATTTCTTTGATAACTTAAATTATACACTATTCAACTGAGACTAACAATACGTGTATCCACATACCGTGTGGTTTACCCCTAATAAATACACTAAAAACTCCTATCGGTTAATATCGGCTATCCGACTTTAACTGGGGGCAAGTAATTTTTTAGAAAAGTAAATAATTATCGTCAAGTGTCGTCTCGGAACTGGGGGCGGCAACTGGGGGCTAAGCTAAACAGGAGCAATTGGTAAATACC
>JAQXLM010000088.1 GCA_029012125.1 Eubacteriaceae bacterium
AGCAAATTGTGCATTGAATTCTTTGAGGTAGTGTGCTAAGAATTCGTTTGCCTGCTCGATGGTTTTTACGCCTGCCAGTCTTAATTCGATTGGCAGGCGTGATTGCAAGGTCTCAAACAGTCTCTCTACACGGCCCTTGGCCTGAGGGATACTGGTGGTTTTAAGGTCAACACCAAGCAGCTTGCAGGCATAACCGAATTGTGTAAAAGTATCATTCTCCAGAGAAGGGGAATTTTTTTGTTTGTATTCAAAAACAGTGCGTCTATCAGTGTAAAACATGTATGGGATACCGTAATCAGTTAAGATTTGACTGAAAACATGATAGTATCCGTTCAGTGTTTCCTGTTTATCAAAGTATGCACCGACTAAATTGCCTGTTGCAGCATAGCTTTGAGCTTTTCCTGGAGGGCACGCTTTGTGGTTTTATGAGCTTTGGGTGAAAGAATATCCTTTTCGAGAAGAATGGTTCTTACAGTACCCTCTGAAAGGCATATGTTTTCATGCTTTTCGAGTAGCTCGGTAAAGTGTCTTATGTTGGAGTCAAAGTATTTGTTTTGGTAGAGAAGATGTATTTGCAGCTTTAAATCATTACTGATAGCGTGTGCCTTTGTTTCCGTGAGAAAAAGCAGCTTTGCCATTTTGTCTGTATGCATTAATTAGGCGATCGATGGTGCGCCTGGTACATCCCAGCTGTACAGCAGCCCTGTTTTTGTTGCCGTTTGTTTCTACAAGTTTTTTGATTACTTCATACTTCTTTTGTTCGTTCATTGTTAGATTAACCTTTCTGATAATGTCCACCTCGCTTTCACAAGGTAGTTTACCATATTTATCTACTTAAGACATTTTCACTTGCAAATATTAAGACATTATTATATGCGAATCAGACCAAAGATAGAAGAGGGGATAATATATATGTTGACATGCTTATCAAAAATGATAATATGAAGACAGAATGTATTAGTTTCTGTACAATTGAATAGGATAATCATTTTCCGTGGGAGGTATCAGCATGAAGACAACAAAGAAAATGAAAAGCATTTCCGCAATAATGATAATACTACTGATAATTCAAATGATCCCTGTCCAGAGCTTTGCGGCATCATCAAGTGACATCAGTGAAAGCGAATCTAAAATAATCATCAGTGAAGAAAATGAGGAAAATCCGAAAATAATTGCAGAAGCAGATGACGAACGTGAAGAGTGCGTAAAGCACTACATAAACAGCGATGGCAGTTTTTCAGCAGTAAGCTATCTTAATCCGATTCATTTTAAAAAGAATGGCACCTGGAGCGATATTAACAACAACTTATCTCTGACAAAAGATGACAGAACCGGACAAGAAGATGCAGTTTATGTACCGAAGGATTCGCCGGTTGATATCAGGCTCAAGAAAGTGTACGGAGAGAATGCAATCAGCATTACTAACAAAGGGCATGTCCTTTCATGGTCATATTCAGTTGAAAGTGAAGGAAAGGAATATGTCCAGCCGGACGCTGTTACAGCCGGAAAGAAAGAAAAGAAATACTGCAACGATAAAGGCAATCCGAATGATGATTTTACAACATTGAAGAATTTATCTGACGGAATTACATATAGGAATATATTTCCGTCAGTGAGTCTGGAGTATGTGCTCAGCTCAATATATTGCAAAGAGAACATTATTCTTGCGGATGAAAAAGCTCAGCACAGGTTTATCGTAAAGTATGATATAGGAAAACTTAAAAGCAAGGTAATAGAAAAAAGAGAGATACTTCTTGTGGACGAAGAAGGTAACAGAATATTTGACATATATGCACCATACATGCAGGATGCAAAGGGAGAATCAAGCGATGATATAACCCTTGATGTAATTTCTGAAAAAGAAGGTATCCTTACTGTAGCCCTTTCAGTGGATAAGGAATGGCTTCAGAGCAAGGACAGAGTGTACCCTGTTACAATAGACCCATACATTTTCCAGGAGGTAAAGAATCACGAAAGTGACGCAACAGCCATATACAACGATACCACATATCCTTACGGAACATTGTGTGTCGGAAGTGATAATGGGGGAACCTGCGGAAAAGCCAAAGGGTATATTAAGTTTTCACTGCCAACTCTAAGACCGGGTGATGTGATAACCGGAGGAAAGGTGTGCCTGGCACAGTACTCAGGTGCTTATGGATACAGCCATGTAGGAAATCCGACATTAAGAATTAATGCATATAGAGTTGAGGAATCCTGGAGTGAAAGCACAATTAAAAATTCGGTAGGATATTCAGGATTACCTTCAGTGAATTCGGTAGTTGTGGAATATCAGAATGTGAAAGAAGAAACCGGATATGAATGGCGGTATTTCGATGTGTCAAGAACTGTAAAACAGTGGTATCAGGGAACACCGAATTATGGTATATGTCTTCGGGCTGATGATCAGAATGCATGGGCAATGTCGAGATTCATAACATCGGACAATCCGGAATTTACAGGTGGAGAACCTAAGCTGGAGATAAACTACAGGAACAACAAGGGACTTGAAAACTACTGGTCATACCATGACATAGACCTGGGTGAAAGCGGAACAGCATATATAAATGATTATACGGGAAATCTTGTAGTAGATGCACCTGTTGCAACAACACCGGGCATTAATATGCCTGTGAATCTATCGCTGATATATAACGGATATATGGCAGCAAAAGCTAATTCCTTTATCACAAAATGCGGTTCAGGATGGAGCGCAAATATACAGGAGTTTCTAAAGGAAATAGATCAGAACGGAACCTCTCTGGAAAAGAAACTGTATTCTGCAGGCTATAGATATATCTATACAGATAGTGATGGAACGGAACACTACTTATGGAAAAATGACGACAACAAAATAGTAGACGAGGACGGACTTGGTCTGACACTTACAATACTAAGCTCAGTAAATGATAACAGCGAGAAGTATGAGCTTAAGAGTGATGACGGGAGTAAAACAACATTTAAAGTTTCAGGATATCTCAGAAGAATATATGACAGCGAAGGAAACTATATCCATGTTGCATATTCAAGTACTGTAACAAATCGGATAGCTTACATTGAAGACGGTGCAGGCAGGAGAATCACCTTTGCCCATGATTCGGACAACAGAATAACCGAAGTAACAGATCCTGCCGGAAGAAAGACGGTGCTTTCGTATCAGACAGGTACAACCGCAAGCAGACTGAGCAGGATAACATACCCTGATGGAACCTATACTTCCTTTGGATACAGCAATGGAAGAATAATAAAGATAAAATGTACGGACAACATAATATATCGCATAGATTATCCTGAAAGCAGCAGAGATGTCATAAATCACAGAGTAAGTGATATTACACAGTTTAACAGCAGTGACGGAGGGGAATATCTGGCAGCAAACGAAGGAGGAAAGCTGTCTGTTGACTATTCGAAGCTGAACCGAACTGTATTTACAGACAGGGATAACCGAAAAGAGGTATATGTATTTGATAACCTTGGAAGGACAATAAATGTGTTTGACGCATCAGAGGGAAGCAGTATGTATACCTATCAGAGCACGTCAACTAAGGGAAGAAAGGCAAATACACTGAAAAGTTCAAGTCAGACGAGCAAATTTGTCGATAACCTGTTTAGAGGACACAGTTTTGAAACGGGTCTTTCTGTGTGGTCATCCTCAGCTGCGGAGCTTGCATCAACAGAGCAATACATTGGAGAGAAGTCCATAAAACTCAGCCCTTCAGGATATGTTAATCAGAAGGTATCAAAAACTTCAGGAACATATACGGTATCAGCATACGTAAAGGGTGAATCTACATCATCAGTTGTGCAGCTGGGGGCAACCTGTTATGACTCATCGGGGGCATCAATTCTATCCACATCATCAAAGAACTACAGTACGACAACCTACTGGACACGAGTGAGCTTTACATTTACGTTACCTGATGGAACGTCATATTTTAGACCAAGGATAAAGAACACAGGCGAAGACAACATCTGGATTGACTGTGTTCAGCTTGAAAGAAGCTCAGTTATGAATCCATATAACATGGTCATAAACGGAGGCTTTGAAAACACGGCAGCAACAGCGTGGGACATGATAAACTGCTCATCAGACGATGGTTATGAGGAAGGAACAAATTATGGACGCTCTGCAATTCTTCATGGGAATGGAACTTCTGACAAGAGATTCTACCAGAAGATTGTAATAAAGAAGGCAGCAAAAAAACTTCATCTCAGCTTAAGCGGACTTGCATATGCATACTCTGTTCCTCTAAGCAGTAACAGAAGGTTTTCTCTTGGAATCAGGACAGTATTTACAGACGGAACGGATAATTATCAGTACAAAAACTTTAATGCAGGAGCAGGTGGAATATGGCAGTACGCATCCGATACCTTTGGGTATACGGGAGCTGATGCGGAAAAGACCGTTGACTACATATATGTCTATTGTTGCTACTATGACAATGAAAATACAGCAAAATTTGATCATATTCAGTTGAACGTAGACGAAACGGGAACAGAATTCACCTACGATTCAGAAGGAAATTTAATAACTGCAACTGATAACGCAGGAAGAAAACACCAGTTCAGCTTCTCAGATGCAAAAGAGCTTACAAATGTTACAACATCAGATAACAAAGAGTATGACTACACCTATTCGAGCAGCAAACCACACAGACTGTTAAGCGCAATATCTAAATCATCACAGCTAAAATTAGGATTCACATATACGTCAAAGGGAAAAATTAAGTCGGTAAAAGCTCAGCATGTCAATTCCTCGGGAGAAGAAGACGGAAAATATATCAGTAATGCAACCGATTATTCTGATGATGGAGCTTATGTAACAAGGCAGGGAAATGACCTGGACAAAAAGGATTTAAGAGAATATAACCTTTCGACAGGAACGATGAAGCGCTATACAGACAGAAAAGGTGTTGCGCTAAACTATGTATATGATTCGGATAATGACAGCCTGACAAAAATAACGGCGGAAGATACAAGCAGAGTTCAGTATACCTACAACAGCAAGAACTATCTGGAATCGATAACAGTTCCGAAACAGAGTGTTTTCAGCTTTACATATGATTCCTTTGGAAATACAAGAACAGTTAAGGTAGGAACATCCACTCTGGTTACAAACAGCTATGATGCCAATAACGGAAATCTTAAATCCATGACATATGGAAACGGACTTACAGAAAACTACAAATATGATTCCCTTGACCGATTAACATCTACATCATACGGTAATGCTGAGAAGTACACATGGGCATATAACGCTAATGGTCAGATCGGAAAACACAAGGATAATTATACAGGTAAAACCTATCAGTATTCTTACGATAATATTGGAAGATTGTACAGAATAGATGTATCAGATGAAACATGGTTCAGGAGTACATATGATACGGTAAACAACATCACAAGGCTGAAGTACAGATTCAACGGACTGACGAGAACCGTAAATTACGAGTATGGTGCTGATAATGTACCGAAGTCAACCTCATTTAATCAGAGTGCAAAAGTAAGCAATACAATTGACGGACTTGGACGCCTCAGTAAGACTACACTTGTAAATTCAGATGAGGAAACAGATTCATATGTGAAGTATGGATATATGGATATGAATACCGATAGAACAACCGGCATAGTTCAGACCATAGATTACAAGACCAATGGTGGAGGGGGTATTTCAGACCGCTACTATGAATATGACGATAACGGAAACATAACAGTTGTTAGAGGAGGGCTTACATCATCGGGAAGTATCCGTGTTCAATGCGAATATGACAGTAGAGATCGCCTTGTACGTTATGATAGCAGGCGAATGAATAAAAGCTACAGGTTTACCTATGACTACAACGGAAATATCACAAAAAAAGAGGAGTTTGATTTCACAACAGATGAGACACTTGGAACTCCAACAGCTACAGTAGATTATGCCTATGCAGACAGTAACTGGAAAGATCTGCTGACCTCATACGACGGAAAAGCTATAACCTATGATTCCATAGGTAACATGACATCATACAATGGAAATACATATGAATGGCATGGAAAAAGACTTACTTCTGTAGAAAATGACAGTAACAGTTATTCATATACATACAGTGCGGAAGGAATCAGAACCGGTAAAACCGTAAATGGAGTTCACACAGAGTATTTCCTAAATGGAGAACAGATACTTGCACAGAAAACAGGCGACAGTGTTATGTGGTTTTTCTATGACAGTGCAGGAAAGAGAATAGGAATGGTGAAAAATGGAGTATCCTATTACTACCTGTATAACCTGTGCGGCGATGTTATTGGAATAATGAGAGCATCTGACGGGCTTGTAGTTGCAATATATTATTACGATGCATGGGGAAACTGCGTTGTAACGAATTATGAAAACAATACCTTGGGAACGGAAAATCCGTTCAGATTCAGAGGGTATTATCTTGACAGTGAAACAGGGATGTACTATCTTAACAGCAGATACTACAGTCCAGAATTCGGAAGATTCATAAGCGCTGACAGCACGGATGTCCTTAACGTAGAAATAACTACAAATGGAAAGAACCTGTTTGCATACTGCGATGATAATCCGGTAGTGTTTGAAGACAGCAGTGGTGAAATTTCTTCGTTGGCAATTGCTGGGCTGGGTGCTGTAGTTGGAATAGTAACAAATACATTTTCATATTTAACAACTATGGATGATTTTAATAGAGTTGAATTTGCAATTTCAATTATGGAAGGTGCGGTTGATGGTGCACTCTCAACTGTACATACATCTGTAGTTGGTGGAATTATTATATCATCAATTACAGGTGCAATTGCATGTGCGACAAATGAAATAGCTAGTAATGGACTTAGTGTTCAAGTTGCAAAAAGTGTACTTAGAGGTGGCGTAGAAGGGGCGATATCAGGAGCTGTTGGCGAATTTCTTAATGTTGGAATAGATGGAAAAGCCTTAGAGATTAAGAGTAATATGATAGACAATAGAGTAAAACATCTTGGAAACCACAAGAATCAGTGCAATGTTAAGGGTCAAATGAATGCTTTATCAAGAGAAAAACAAGACTTAAAGTATGGCATATGTGGAGGACTCTCATGGTATGCTTTTACCAACTTCGGGACAGACCACATCAAACAACTGATTTATTATAGAAGTAATATGGACAAATAACTGGAGGTAAACGCCATGACAATAAAAATCGCTATTTTCTGGTCCGTAGTGTTAATAATTGCAATATCCATAGTAACGGTTGCTTATAATATGTTGCTTCTAAAGAAAAAAAAACATGGGGAAAGATATATGATAAGCACACTGCCAATTATTTTTTTAGTAGTTGGAGCGGGTGAGGTTGTGTTCATTATATGTATTATTCTGTATATGGGTATCGCAGGTGAGACAAATAGTCTAAAGGATCAGATTAGTATAATGATGGTGGGTATGACTCCACTGATAGGTATGCTACAGTTTTACTGTTTTCTTCAAAGTTTTGAAGAAATAGATTTTATAGAGAAATACTTCATATATAGGGATGGTTTACTAAGAAAACACAAACTTGGTGTTACGGATTGTCTTTGGTATGAAGAAGTAAACACAACTTTAAGAGTTACATTATATAATAAAACTACTGTTACATTGGCAGATACTGCTGTTTCATTACTTCTTAATAAAAACAACATTGAAAGACTTAATAGTGTTTTTGAATTTAACAAAAAAAGAAGAGAAGGAAGTGAAAAGTATTATATAAGAGTATTAAGGTACTTTGCAAAAGATAATATAGTAGAACTGAACAAGTCAAAAAGGTATCTTATTATTGGGGTTATTTTGGAAGTACCATTATTCATTCTTACCGTTGCAGTTATCTGGAATACTTTATTTAATAATATGGAGAGTCAAATTATTTATGACATAATATTATTCTTCTTACTTGGCGTAATGAACATAGGACTAATTGCTATGATTTGTAAGTCTTTGTTCTGGCATATTTATTTAGACCTTGGAAAAAACTCGTTTATATACCAGCCATCAATATTCAGAAGAATAACTGTCTATTATAGAGACTGTGAATGGTATTCAATAAAAAGAAACAGTGTGATTTTAAAAACAAAGTTCCGAAAAATAAAAGTGTTCATCCCCGATGTTTTAAGGGCAGATGCCCTTGTTATGATGCTGGTTATCAATGGTGTAGAAGAAAGGTAATCATGAGAGTTTAATGTATATACTATAGACCCTGGGACCCATCTGATATGTACCCTCTTTACTGGACCGACCGGGGGTATCCAAACTTGTTGGTGGGCAGTTGGTTTGGTGGAGTACATCATAATTAAATAAGTATTAACTTGGGGGAGTTCCAGCGTAAACGGTAAACCATACGTGTCTTGAAATAATTATCGCCGCCAGAATTAACTGACGGCGTGTTTCCGTATCTTATTCTGCCGATTTGAGTAAACTGTCATTAGAGTTCAAAATCGTAACTGAATATGAGGATACAGATTATAAGGACGAGTATTCACCGGAAAATACCAAAACAGCGGGCAGCTTGGATTTAGACGCGGACGGCGGCAAATCATATCAGATTATCATTACGGGAGATAAAACGAACGGATATAAGGCAGCCTTACAGTAGGCAAAGTAAGAATATTGACATGCATTACACGGTGTGGTCCGAAAGGGCTGCACCGTTATGCTTGCAGCTCATTTGCCTGTAAATGCAAATATAGCGTATTGAATTAGATTTTGATATGCATTAAAATATATTTGAGTTTACAGTATTTTTATAGGAATTGTTATATGACAAGTGACGAACTACTTTACAGACAATATCAAAAAGGTAATGAGGACGCTGCCGCGGAACTGGTAGAGAGATACGGTGATAGCCTTATTCTGTACATAACAGGATTCATTGGTGATGTATATGAGGCGGAGGATCTTATGATCGAGGCCTTTTCGCTGATGTTTGCAAAGAACCGACCGGTGGAGCACGAAGGCAGCTTCAGAGCGTATCTGTACAAAATTGCAAGAAATCTTGCAATAAAGCATTACAAAAAAGAAAACCGTATTATTGGATTTTGCGACTTGAATTTTGAGCTGAAAAGCGATGATTTTACGGATATGCCCCTATTGGTTCATGAACGCATGAAAACACTTTATGCGGCTATGGACAGGCTTAAGCAGGAATATAAGGAGGCTTTGTTCCTCGTTTACTTTGAAGAATTAAGCTACAAGAATGCAGCTAAAATAATGAACAAAACCGAGTCCCAGATTACTAAACTGGTATACAGAGGAAAGCAGAACCTGAAGAA
>JAQXLM010000089.1 GCA_029012125.1 Eubacteriaceae bacterium
AGATGGCTCAGAAACAAGTGGGCCGTAGTTCCATGCAAGAAGTGTAAGGTTCCGGAATGGAAGCTGGAAAAGTATTCAAAGACCTTCTTTGATTCTCATTACGGAAGCGACTTGTTACATAAGTAATAAAGAGAGGATAAGCAAGCTATGTATATAGAAATGGATTGCGCATGTAAAGGAAAAAATCTGGATAAGCTGTTACAACCCCTTATTTTGTGTATTTTGGCAGAAGGTGGTTCTATGCATGGATTTGCCATCCTTAAGGAAATAGCCAAAAATGAACGTTTTGAGGGAAAGGCTCCTGATGCTACAGGTGTATACCGATATCTGAAAAAAATGGAAGGATCAGGATTGTTGGAATCCCAATGGGATATGGGTGCTGTAGATGAGAACGGGAAGCCGAAGAGAGTTTTCAGCATTACGGAAAAAGGCAAAGCCTGCCTGTCAAACTGGGCAGTAGCTCTGAAGGAGTATGGGAAATACATTTCCGACTTAGTTGAAAACATAGAAAAGAATATATAGAGGCAGAACTTACATCACCGACTGATCCCTAAGGACCATTTCGGTGATGTTTTTTTCTTATGGATATCAGGAGAAACTAGAATGAAAATAGGAATCGGAATTGACACAGGTGGAACCTGTACAGATGCAGTTATTTATAATTTTGAGGAAAAGCGTATTATGGCATGTGCCAAGGCTTCAACTACAAGAGAGGACCTGTCCGTGGGCATAGAGGAGGCAATATCAAAATTACCAGAGGAGATGAGACGCCGGGCGGAGGCTATTGCCCTGTCCACCACCCTTGCTACAAATGCATGTGTGGAGAATAAAGGTGGAAGAGGAAAGCTTTTCTTCTTCGGAGCAAATCCGGAGATAGTGAAGAAGACAGGTGCAGAATATGGCTTAACTGCTGAGGAGAATCTGTTTTTCGTAGACAGCAGAACTAATCCTAACGGATTTATTCAAAAACAGCCTGACTGGGATGAATTCCGCAGAATGCTTAAGGAACAGCTGAGGGATACAGATGCTGTAGGCGTGGTAGAATTCTTTGCGCTAAAAACAGGTGCTGTATTAGAAAAGAAGGCAAGAGCTATAATTCAGGAGGAATCTGACATACCTGTTGTCTGCGGCCACGAGCTCTTCGAGGAGTATAATATTGTTAAGCGTGGTGCAAGCACCTTGCTGAATGCAAGACTCCTTTCAACCATCTCAGAATTTATTGCCGCTGTGAAGGCAGCTATGCTTCGTCTAAAGCTGGATATCCCTTTCGTTATTGTAAGAAGCGACGGAAGCCTGATGAGCGAAGAGTTTGCAAAGCAGTATCCGGTAGAAACTCTTTTATGCGGACCTGTTGCCAGCGTTATGGGCGCAGGTGAGCTGACCAGTGAGCAAAACGCATTGATCGTCGACATAGGGGGAACAACGACGGATATCGCATTTGTAAAAAACGGAATTGCAAAGCGCGCTGAGTCCGGTGTGCACATCGGCAACTGGGATACCTTTGTAAAAGGCTTGTTTGTAGATACCTTTGGTCTGGGTGGAGACAGCCTGATTACGGTAAATGAAAGCGGCAAAATGGTCCTGTCAAACGAAAGGGCAATACCTTTAAGCATGATTGCATCAAAGTTCCCGGAGATTCTGCCTATGCTGGATGAGAGCAAGGTAAGTGTTGCCATCTCTTTCAATCAAAGAGAGGAAATATATGTGGCGCTGAAACCGCTGAAGGATGCCGAAAGATATACAGAAAGAGAAGCAGAGGTTTGCAAGGCCTTGCTTAATCATCCCATGAACCTGGGTAAGCTGGGCATGGTGCTGAATAGAAATGTGTCATCTGAGTCTTTGAAGAGACTGGTAAGAGAAGGAGCCATTATGCGATGCGGAGTTACCCCGACTGATGCAATGCATATTCTGGGCGATTTCACCATGTACAGCGTGGAAGCTGCATATTGCGGAATTTACAGGCTTTCACGAATGGCTCACACAGATGTGGAAACCTTTGCAAGGAATATATATGCTGCTGTAGAAAAGAAGCTTTTTGTTAACATCGGTCGGATACTCTTTGAGGAAAGATATAAGGAGTGGAGAAGCGGTGGTATTTCTCCTCAGTTAGAACAGGCAATAGGGGATCTGTACGATGGTGACAATGATGATTTTCTGAACTTAGGACTGAAGTGCAAGAGTGCTTTGGTAGGAGTGGGAGCCCCTACCCATGTGTTCCTTCCAAGAGTAGGAGAAAAGCTGGGAGCAAAGGTTATAATGCCGGAATATGCCGGTGTAGCCAATGCCCTGGGTGCAATTGTAGGAAATGTTGTAACGAGAACAACTCTTGAAGTTGGAACAGACGCATCAGACTGCAGCTTTATTCTGTACGGAAAGGGAATAAGAGAATCCTTTACATACCTGAATGATGCAAAGGAGAGAGCAAAGCTACTTGTTGAGCAAATGGCACGTGAGGAAAACACACGGCGAGGAGGTTCTGCGGATATTGCTGTTACCTTTGACGAGGAAGAAAACTATGTAGATACCACTCAGGGAAGTACATTCCTGAGTTACAGAATTACAGCTGTTGCGACAGGTGATTATAATCTGAAATGATTTTAAATAACCATTTACAAGGAAACATATTTGATGTACCATTTAAAAAATGGAGGTAAAGATTTATGGCCTTTGATAAAGCAAAAGAATATCTGGTTGAAAGAGGATATGGCGATCGCGTTATGGAGTTTGATGTTTCCAGTGCAACCGTGGAACTTGCGGCTGTAGCTGTTGGAACTGAGCCGGAGAGAATTGCCAAATCACTGACTTTTATGGTGGAAGGGGAGCCGGTAATGATAATATGTGCCGGTGATGCAAAGATTGCCAACTCAAAATACAAGGGATTTTTCCACACTAAGGCAAAGATGCTGACTCCTGAAGAGGTTTCAACATTAATCGGACATGAAATAGGCGGAGTGTGCCCATTTGGAATCAATGACGGTGTTAAGGTATATCTGGATGAATCTCTGAAGAGATTTGATACAATTTATCCTGCCTGCGGAAGT
>JAQXLM010000090.1 GCA_029012125.1 Eubacteriaceae bacterium
AAGCCTTTCGAGGCGGTTGTTGCTCCAAGAACAGGTCACATTTACATTCACGAATGTGGTGCTGTCGAGCTTACAGGTCACAGAGTTTTGACAGTTAATGGGGTGGATGGTAAGCTGACTCCTCAGCTTATTGACGATGCATGGCTTGAATTTGAAGACGATCATACCGTTGTTCCAAAGATGGCTTACATTTCTCACCCGACTGAAAGCGGTACGGTTTACACAAAGGCTGAGCTGGAAGCTCTTAGAAAATGCTGTGACGAGCACAACATGTACCTGTATCTTGATGGAGCAAGACTTGGTGCTGCTCTGACCTGTCCTGAAACTGACCTGACTATTCAGGATATCGCTCGTCTTACTGATGCTTTCTATATTGGCGGAACCAAGAACGGTACTCTGTTCGGCGAAGCTGTAGTTATTTTTGATGACAATATTAATGACCATTATAGATGGATGATTAAGCAGAATTGCGGAATGCTGGCTAAGGGCAGACTTATCGGAGTTCAGTTTGAGGCTCTGCTTGAAGGCGGCGAGGACAGTGTTTTCTACGAAATCGGTCGTCATGAAAACAGACTTGCCAAGAAGCTTAAGGAAGGCATCGCTGCCTGCGGATACGAGTTCGACGGCACTTCAACCACTAACCAGATTTTCCCTATCTTCCCAACTGAAATGGTAAGAAAACTTGAAGAGGACTTCTTCTTCTACGACTGGGCTCCTGCCGGTGAAGGAAAGAGAGTAATCAGACTGGTTACTTCATGGGGCAGCACAGATGAAGATGTAGACGCTTTTATTGAAGCTGTAAAGAAGTTTTAATTCCCGTAAAGTACACGATTGAAGAAAATAACACCGCAAGCCCTATGATATAAAGGGTTTGCGGTGTTTTGATATCTGACCGATATTTTACTTGTCTTTATTTTTAACGATTCTGACAACCACCGGCGTCAGTGCGAATAAGGCGATGGCATTAGGAATAACCATCAGATTGTTAAACAGGTCTGTAAGCTCCCATACGAAATCATTTGACATAATTGTTCCGATGAAAATAAATGCCAGTGCTATTACGGTATATATAGTAACAAACAGCTTTGAATTTTTCTTGCGGAACAGATATGCAACGTTGATCTTGCCGTACATATTCCAGCTCAGAGTCGTGGAGAATGCGAAGAAGAACAGACATACTGCCACAAACATTGATCCGAAGCTTTCTCCAAATACAGTTCCAAAAGCAGTCTGTGCCAGATTAGTCTTTCCCAGCTGGTTTACAATATCTCCGGTGTAACCGTCTGCAAGAAGACCGTCTGCAGTATATAATGTAGAAATAATTACAATTGCATTCAGTGTAAGAACTATAAATGTATCCAGAAAAACTCCGATGATGGCAACCACACCCTGTTCGTGAGGATTCTTCACATTTGCCTGAGCGTGTGCATGAGGCGCTGAACCCATACCGGCTTCGTTAGAGAAAAGTCCTCTCTTTGCACCCTGGCTTACTGCCAGTTTAATAGCAGTACCAAAGCTTCCTCCTACGATAGCCTGTGGCTGGAATGCATATTTGAAAATCATTGCAAATGTGCTTGGTATGTAACTGATTCTCATGGCAATAACCACAAGTCCTCCAAGAATGAAGATAGCAGCCATTATGGGAACAATTTTCTCAGTTACTGCTGCCAGTCTCTGAATTCCACCCAGGAAGATTATTCCGCATATAACAACCAGTGCAACACCCACTATCCATGCCGGAATGCCAAAGGCTGTTTCGAATGTGGAGCCTATTGAATTTGACTGTACCATACATCCCATAAAACCAAGAGCAAGGATGATTGCAATAGCGAAGAAACAAGCCAGGAATTTACCAAAACCTCCCTTGAAGGCAGTGGTTATGTAATACACCGGACCACCGTGGATGGTTCCGTCCTCGTCAACTTTTCTGGTCTCTATGGCAAGTGTTGACTCCGCATAGATTGTAGCCATTCCGAAAAAGGCGATAATCCACATCCAGAAAATTGCTCCGGGGCCACCTGTTAAGATTGCACCTGAAGCACCGATAATGTTACCGGTTCCCACCTGAGCGGCAATAGCTGTGGTGAGAGCCTGGAAGGAACTCATTCCGCTCTTATTTTTGTCGCCGAAAAGCTTAATGCTGCCGAATACCTTGCGAATACCTTCTCCAAAGCATCTTACCTGAACAAAACGGGTTTTTACGGTGTACCATAAGCCAACACCGATTAACAGAAAAACAAGAATATAACTTGAAAGATATGTGTTGATATCACACACAATAGGGTACAAAACTGATTCTAGTGTCTCAAACATAATTACTCCCTCCTAATAAAAAAAACTACTAAAATTCAGTAGCCCTTGAAACGTACACAAAAAAAGAGTAATTATCTTCTAACTCTTTCCTTTTGCCTGAGAGATTCAGTCCTGTATCAGGACCTTGCACCTTCGGCATCCGACTTAACGAATTCTCAAGAGCTGTCTCCTTGTTCAGTCTTATATAATTCTGAACAAATCCTCGAACATCACCTACTCTAACATAGTACCACATTGCATGTCAACACCTAAAATGCTGTTTTTTGTTTTATTCAACAAAAAACAGTGCCTTATAGGTCACTGTTTTTTTCTGCATCTCTAATTTGTTCCGCCATCCGTCCGCTTTTCTCGTATTTTTTCATCAGTTTTTCCAGACGGACGTTGGTTCCAAGCTCTTTCTCCCTTACCGCCTGTTCGTAAGGAGTAAGCTGGCTGATATCTTTGATGTGCTTTCTCGTCGGTTTAGGTACCACAGCCAGATATATCAGTGGAGATACGATCAGAATATCCACAATCAGCCACGCGATTATTGCAAGTGCACATACTGCGGCTGAACAGCTGTTGATTGTCAATGCCCCTGCGGCGATGGCTCCGGCAAGACCTACAAAAAAGGTCAGGTAAATGTTCTCAATCTTGTTTATTGCCTTTGACAGTTCCTCGTCAAACCACTGAGTCTTCAGCTTTTTAAAGAAGAAGCCGGCACCTCTGAACTGAATGTTTGCAAGATACATGCAGGTCAGGAAGTCGTCAAAGCTGGTCTTTTCCGGTGGAATGTATGTAGGTCTCATAGTGTCCGACTCATAATTGAACCATATGTGAGCCCTGACTAAAGTTCCCTCGCCCATAACAGACAGCTGCAGGCTTTCGTCCATTTTACTGTCTATGACAATCTGGTCTCCTTGGGAAATCATCACGGTTTCCCCGTTAATACTTAACGTGCAGAAACCCTCCTTGCAGTAGAATGCGGTGGTATACAGACTGTAGTTTTCATCCTTAGGGCATTCAAGAATCATGTTATTTGGCTCCAGGTTAACAGGCTCAAGAGCGCCTTTATTCCCTTTACGAATCATAAGGTTGTAGTCAGTGATAACTCCGAAGCTTTTGGTGCGGTATGCGCCATCAAAGCTATCCTGCTCCATTTCTCCCAGTTTTGCAACACGAACATCCTGGTGTGCAAGAATCACGTTCCCCTTAAGCACCATTAGAATTCTGTCAAAGTCAGGAAGCCTGGAGAAGGTTGATTCTTCTTCCTCGCAGGTTGCTGTGCTGAGCCTCCATACGAAGTTTCTCTCCATGTAAACACTGTCAGCAGGAAAAATTGCCAGCTGAGTAGTGGTCCCTCCGGACCAGATTGAGGTTCTCTGGTCAGCTTTTTTATATAATTTATACTCCATATTCTCACCCTTCTTTCAGATATTTCAATTATATAGTTCATTTGTTGAATACGCAACAGTTTTGTAGTACAATTAGACCGTCAATAATGTTAAACGAGGTGGAAAGAAATATGGACAAAAAGAAACAGGCAATAGATTTTCATCACATGGGATACAACTGCGCACAGTCTGTAGTAATTCCGTTCTGTGATGATTTTGGAATTGACAAGGAAACCGCATTCAAGCTTTCAGAGGCCTTCGGCTTCGGTATGGGAACCTACGGAACCTGCGGGACAGTATCGGCCATGGCTATAGTACTTGGTATGAAAAACTCCAATGGCAACCTGGGTGAAGGTGAAAGATCCAAGGGACAAACCTACAAGCTTATTAAGGAGGCAACCAAAAGATTTCTGGAAAAGAACAGTTCCATTATCTGCAAAGATATTAAAGGAATGGAGACCGGAAAAATCCTTCGCAGCTGTGACGGCTGCATAGAAGACGCTATAGATATTTTAGAGGAAATGCTGGCAGAACTGTAATATGAAAAAGATACTGGTAATAGGCTCCACTGTAGCCGATATAATAGTAAAACTTGAACACATGCCTAAAACGGCAGAGGATGTTAATGTTGAATCACAGGAGTCATCCCTCGGTGGTTGTGCATACAATGTTTCGGAGATGATACGTCATTTCAAGGTACCATATATTCTTTTTTCTCCAATCGGTGGAGGAATCTATGGAGAATACGTGGCAAATCAGCTTGCACTAAAGGGATTAAAGCCTCCCCTTGCGGGACAGGGAATCGGCGATAACGGTTGCTGTTACTGCTTTGTTGAGGATACCGGAGAACGTACCTTTATTTGTCATCACGGAGCTGAATACCTGTTTAAAAAGGAGTGGTTTGATGCTCTGGACACAGATCAGATTTCCATGGCCTATATCTGTGGTCTTGAAATTGAAGACAAAACGGGAGATGTTATTGTGTCATTCCTGGAGGAACACCCTGAAATTCAGGTCTGCTTCGCACCGGGCCCGAGAATCTGCTACATAGACCGAACTTTGATGGACAGATTGTTCGCTCTCCATCCTATAATTCACCTGAATGAGGATGAAGTATGCGGAGTTACCGGCTGTGATGATATCAAAACCGCAGCAATCAAACTACATGAAAAAACAGGAAACCTTGTTATTGTGACCCACGGATCACAGGGTTCATATTGCTATGACGGTTCTACCCTTCACTTTGCTGAACCGGTCAAAGCCGATAATCTTGTAGACACCATTGGGGCAGGTGATGCCCACTGCGGTGCTTCTCTTGCGGGACTTGCCGGGGGTCTGCCTATTGCTCAGGTTCTTGCAGATGCCAATAAAGCCGCCTCTCTGGTCGTACAGACCAAGGGTGCATCGCTTTCAGATGAAATATTTGAAGCCGCTTTTAAGTAAGCGGCTTCGTTGCTTTTATCTTACAGTTTTCCATCCTTTAAATCTGCGATGGTTATACCGGAGAAAAAATCCTCTACAAGGGTATTGAAATTCTTCCACATTGGCAGTGTTCTGCATTCGCCTTCATGAGGGCACTTTTCTGCATCCTCGTCCAAACATGCCACTACCGCCATCGAACCTTCCGTCAGGTTCAATACTTCCAGTACCGTATACTCTTCAGGCTTACGAAGAAGGCAGTAACCTCCCCCTTTACCACTGACACCTTTCACCAGTTTTCCCTTAACCAGCAGCTTCACTATTATTTCCAGATACTTCTTGGAAATATGCTGTCTTCCGGCTATCTCATCCAAGGTTACCAGCTTGCCTGCCGGCTGCTCTGACAGATCTATTAAAAATCGAATGGCGTATCTTCCTTTTGTTGAAATCATTTCCCTCTCCTCCCGTCTTTTTACCTATTTTACCCCAGGTTTATAGGATAATTCAATATAATAAAAAAATTTATAAAACCTATTGACAAGGTAGGTTAATAGGTGTATTATCTTTACAACGAAAGATCGTTTAGAATTATCTGAGAAAGGAGATGAATGTAATGTTTAGAACAAATTCTTTTAACAATGCTACTATGTGCACTTGTCGAATGCTGTTCTCCCGGGCATGTAACAATGGCCGTCTGCATTCGTCTTCTTTTGATGCACTGATGCACGACGTATAGGATATCTATGGGATAATCTGTAATGCCATTTGCCCGGGAGCTAATCTGCCCGGCTTTTTTAATTCAGTAAATCAGAACGATGCTTTTATAAAACAATGCTTATAGAAATAAAATGAAAAGGAGATATAAAAATGAGTAACTATAAATTTGAAACATTACAGCTTCACGTAGGACAGGAAAATCCTGATCCCGTATCCAACGCTCGTGCGGTACCTATTTATGCAACTACAAGCTACGTATTTAACAACAGTCAGCATGCCGCTGACAGATTCGGGCTTGCAGATCCGGGGAATATATACGGCCGTCTAACAAACAGCACACAGGGTGTTTTCGAAGAACGTATCGCCGCACTGGAAGGTGGCGTAGCTGCACTGGCTGTTGCCTCCGGCGCTGCAGCTATTACCTATACAATTCAGGCACTTGCCGCAAAGGGTGAACACATCGTTGCACAGAAAACCATATACGGAGGAACAAGCAATCTGCTTGCTCATACACTCCCTCTTTACGGAATTGAAACCACCTTTGTCGATGCTCACAATTTGAAGGATGTGGAGGATGCTATACAGGAAAACACAAAGGCGATATATATTGAAACTCTTGGCAATCCAAACAGTGACATCCCGGATATAGATGCAATTGCAGAAATCGCACACAGACACTCCCTTCCACTGGTAATTGATAATACCTTCGGAACACCTTATCTCATCCGTCCTATCGAACACGGAGCAGACATAGTTGTTCACTCAGCAACCAAATTTATCGGTGGTCACGGTACCACACTAGGTGGTGTCATAGTTGATGGCGGAACCTTTGACTGGGCTTCCGGCGGAAAATACCCATGGATTTCAGCTCCTAATCCAAGCTACCATGGTGTAAGATTTACCGAAGCTGCAGGAAAGGCTGCATTTGCAACCTATATTCGCGCTATCATCCTTCGTGATACCGGTGCATGCATTTCACCATTCGCTGCATTCCTTCTTCTGCAAGGTACAGAAACTTTGAGCCTGCGTCTTGAACGTCACGCAGAAAATACTAAGAAGGTTATCGAATATCTGAAAAATCATCCTCTGGTAGAAAAGATAAATCATCCTTCACTGCCTGATCACCCTGATCATGCACTGTATGAAAAGTATTTTCCAAATGGCGGTGCATCTATTTTCACCTTCCAGATTAAGGGTGGCAAAGATGAAGCATTTAAATTCATAGATAATCTGGAAATATTCTCACTGCTTGCCAACGTTGCCGATGTAAAGAGCCTTGTTATACATCCGGCAAGCACAACTCACAGTCAGCTGACTGAGGACGAACTGGTAGATGCAGGCATTTATCAAAACACCATTCGTCTATCCATTGGAACAGAACACATAGATGACATTATTGCAGACCTGGAAAAGGGATTTGCCGCAGTTGAAAATACAGTTGAATAATCATTTCATTCTAGATTTTTTAGAAAATAAAGAACATAGGGAGGAACATACAATGAGTAAGATTTATACATCCGCTGACCAGCTGATAGGTCGTACACCGCTTCTGGAGCTGTCAAATATAGAGACGGAAGAATCCTTAGATGCCAGAGTTCTGGCAAAGCTGGAATACTTCAATCCGGCAGGTTCTGTCAAAGATCGTATTGCAAAGGCAATGATTGACGATGGAGAGGCCAAGGGATTACTTAAGGAAGGTTCTGTTATCATAGAGCCAACATCCGGTAATACAGGAATCGGTCTTGCCAGCGTTGCTGCAGCCAGAGGCTATCGTATTATCATCGTAATGCCTGAAACAATGAGCGTTGAACGTCGTCAGCTGATGAAGGCATATGGAGCAGAACTGGTTCTTACAGAAGGTGCTAAGGGTATGAAGGGTGCTATTGCCAAGGCAGAGGAGCTGGCAGCTGAAATCCCCGACAGCTTTATTCCCGGTCAGTTTGTTAACCCTGCAAATCCTGATATTCATCGCAAATCTACAGGTCCTGAAATCTGGGATGATACTGACGGTCAGGTTGATATCTTTGTTGCCGGTGTAGGTACAGGCGGAACGGTTACAGGCGTTGGCGAATATCTGAAGAGCAAAAATCCTGATGTTAAGGTAATTGCTGTAGAACCTGCAAGCTCAGCTGTTCTTTCTACAGGAGTTCCCGGTTCACACAAGATTCAGGGAATTGGAGCCGGCTTTGTTCCTGATGTACTGAATACAGACATATACGACGAAATAATCACCGTATCAAACGAGGATGCCTTTGAGATAGGTAAGCGTATAGGCAAAGAAGAGGGAGTCCTTGTGGGAATATCTTCCGGAGCTGCTGTCTGGGCAGCAATCGAGCTGGCAAAACGTCCTGAAAACAAGGGAAAGACCATTGTGGCACTTCTCCCTGACACAGGTGCAAGATACATGTCCACACCTTTGTTTGAAGACTAGCCCATAGCAAATGCTCTAAGCATTTTTCCAAAAAAGAGGAGACTGCAGAAAGCGGTCTCCTTTTTACTACATATTAAGTTTGGTCTTATAATCGTAGATAAAGCCTTTGATCAGCTTTCCGTCACCGTTTCTGTATGTTGCGTAACAGATCGGTTTTGGAACTTTGGTCGTATTACCGTAAACATCGTAGCTTAAATCTCTGGTGTATTTTACCGTAATCTTTGAACCTGCCGGAACAGATACATAACCCAGCTCTTCTTTACATCTTTCATCTGAGTACATTTTGGTTCCTACCGGTAAGGTTACTGATATATTGGCAGGTTCCATAACATCAGGTATCGGTCTGATTACGGAAACAACCTGTGACTCATAGGAGCCCTGTAAAGGCATAATGCATACTCCCCCATAGCCTACGGTTGAGTGAATGAATTCTTTTCCGCCAAGATAGATTCCGCAGTGATTTATGCGATATTCCTGATGCAACGCGCCCTTTAACTTGAAGCAGATCAGGTCGCCAGGCTTAATCAGGCTATAGTCAATTCCACCTTCACAAACAACCTCCATGTTGTATTCTCCCGGTAATCCGTTGTTATACATAGGCATGGTTGTAAAGGCATCTATTTTGTTTATAAAGTGGGGAAGCCTGTACATTGGAGTGTCCTTCTGCAAAACAGAATGATACACATAATCGGCGAAGCCTGAGCAGTCAAACTGATAAGCACCGTTTACAACCTGGCCCTTAGCGTTCTGGACATACTTGGTTTTACAGTTCTTATATATGTCGAGAGCACAGTCTACCACCGCCTGCTGGTCTTCACTGTTCCCGGAACTGGTGTAATTGTAGTTGTTTTTCTTTGTTGTAAGTTTTGTTCCATCTTTATCAACCCAGATATAATAATATGAGCCGTTATACTTTACCTTAACCCATGTGCCTTTGGCAAAGACCTTCTGGCTGTACACCGATACTCTTGTGTTATACCAGATGCTTATTGAAGTTGATTTCGATGTCTGCTCCTTGTAGAGCTTGGTGGTTGCATTGGTGGTATACGCATAATAGTATACCCGTGGTATTATTGTTTTTACATCTGACCATTTGCCATAGACCTTTGTGGTGCCCTTCAGCTTATATGGCCGGACTTTCACATAATACTTTTTGTCTGCCGTAAGGCCTGTCACTCTTGTGCCAATACGTGTCCCTGTTACAAATTTTGATGATGATGTAGTAAAAGTAGCAGATCTGGAATACTTTATCTGATAGCCAACAGCATCCCTGTCTGTTGAGCCGGATATTCCAAATCCCTTTGCCACACTATGAGATAAACTTATAGTAGGCTTGTCCAGCTGTCCTCTTGTATCAGCTGCTTTTACTTCCTGCGCATTACAAAGGAAAACTACAAGAATCATCGCAATTGTTATCCAGAGGCTTTTGTTCTTTAATGCTTGCATAAATGCTCCTTCCTATTCAATTACGTATGAAATAATTGTTTCCTATGATGCTAAAACTGGTTGTCGCTTTTATTTTATACCGTTTCCGGTACAGCATTATTATACTTGCATAGGCATTGCCCGTCAACTTCACATTGCAGATTTCAGGAAGAAGTTTCAATTCCTGTGCATGGCTGTTTCCTTACTCCTGACACAGCCCGTCTCTTATTCTTCTAAGTGATCTTGTCAGCCTGTTTATAGCATTTATTCTCCGCACAACCGTGTATGCATTTTCCTCTCTGTAAAGCAGAATCCTGTTAAGTGTTGACATCAGATCTTCGCAAAGATCATCCACCTGTTTCAGGTATTCAGCCTTATCCATGGTAATCATTCCCATTGGCAGCTGCTTGATGGTGTAATGATATTCCATGCCGAACAGCTCGTAGACCTTTGCAGAAAGCCTCATCTTCATTTCATTCAGGTGAATCTCAAAGATAGCCTCGAACTCCCTGGATTTCTCTTTAATGTCTTCTATGGTTTCCGAAATAGCTTCAAACTTCTCATCCAGTTCTTCATAAGGAAGGTTCATTGCCTTCCAGTAAAAGTCCAGCTGACGCAGCGTTCCTGAAATAATATCCTTCAGCTTCTTCTCAGTGGAGCTTTCCAGAATCTCCCTGGCCTTTTTCTGACAGTCTGTCAGAATTGCCTCCTTCAGTTCCTCAATGCCTGTACCGGTTTTGGCACTTACGGCAAATAGATTAATGTCATCAGTGTTCATCAGCTCTCTCAGGACTTTTTTACAGTATCCCATATAGCTTTCCAGATCCTCGGCTCCCACTGTGTCGGTTTTGTTCACTGCGAAGTAGAATTTCCCGGCAAAATCACGGGTATTGTACAGAAAGTCTATTTCAATCTGGTTAATGGGACTGTCCACAGACAGCAGGAAAATCACCGCATCACTTTCCTTCATATACTCATAAGCAACCTCTGTATTGTTCTTGTGGTAGGATCCAACACCGGGCGTATCCACATACACCAGTCCATCCTTCAGAAATTCAGCAGGGGTTTTCAGAATTACCGACTCTACGCCCAGCTTGTTGTCGGCATTTTCCTGTTCACTTATGAATGTCGAAAGCTGATCAAAGTCGATAGCCTCGACGGTTCCGTTCTTAAAATGCACTTCTGCACTCTTCTCCCCATATACCACCTGGGTAACAGCTGATGTAATAGGGATGATACCAACCGGCAGAATCTCATCTTCAAGAATTGCGTTGGAAAGACTGCTCTTTCCCCTCTTGAACTGTCCTATAATAGACACCGTTATATTATTGCTCTCCAGCTTACTGATAAGCTTATCCACATGCTCGGCAAATCCTTTACATGCTTCATCCTCAGCCAGAAGCCGGTATACTCTCTTACTCGTTTCTAAAATTGTCTCTGACATCTCTTTCTCCTTTACTAAACCGGTGATCAGCTTCTATGCCAATCGTTTAAAGTATATCATAGCCCAAGCTCTCCGTCCATAATATAAAAGAGTAAAAGGAGGGCTTTCAATTGAATTTTTATACCCTTGGCGCTGTAAAGAAAAGCATAATAACCCTAGCTGCCGCAAACATGATTATCGGCATGATCGAGTTTGTGTTCAATATTTATCTGTCCCGCGTACTGGGTGCCGAAGGCCTAGGGCTCCTTGCCCTCGTATCGCCTATTAACTGCCTGTTTCTTTCCTTTATGACCGAGGGGCTTGTGGTCACCATTTCCAAAATGTCCTCCGGAAATCTTCACTTCGGAGACTACGCCTTTATGAAGTATTCTATCAAAGTTTCCATAGGCTTCAGTTTCCTCTGGTCTCTGGTCTTATGCGCCATTATATTTCTTACATCCGACTCTATCGCCTCAGGCTTTCTGGGAGACCCCTCTCTGTCCTCGGCAATTCTGGCCACCTGTCCTTTGATGATGCTCATGTCCATATCCAATATCATCAAAGGTCATTTCCTGGGAGTTTGCAAGATAACGGTTCCCGCAGCCATAAATATAAGTGAGAAGCTCCTTCGTTTTCCTATTCTGTTTGTATTGTTTAATTACTTTCTGAACAATACGGAAGTTTCTCCTGTCGCCATAGTCTATATATGCTATGCCATAGGGGAACTGCAAAGCGTGTTCTGGCTGATAATCTACTACCGCCTGACCCAGAAAGGTTTTCCGCCTGGAAGCTCCGGCAGGCGGCTGACTGTTACCGCAGTGCTGAAGCCTTTGATTCTGGGTGCAGCACCCATATGCCTTACCCAATGCTCTCTTGAATTTTTTAACGCACTCTCATCGGTAATCGTCCAATCCAGGCTTTGCTCTATAGGTCTGGAGACTTCTGAGGCCCTGGCATTACTGGGAAAGTACAAGGGTATGGTATTCCCTTTGATAAACTATCCTCTGATTCTGGTAGGTGCGGCCTGCTCCATTGTAGTACCCAAGATTTCCACCTTCATAGCCGCAGGAAAGCTGAAGGCGGCAAAGCGTCTTATCAGGCGAGCGCTACTCCTGTCCCTGACTATCGGCATTGTTACATGTGTGATTTTTCTTCTTTTTGCAGAGGATATGGAGATGTTTTTCTACAAACGGGATGATCTGCAGCTGATGATACATATAGCCGGTCTCTGCGCACCGCTGATCTACGTTACGGCTACGACCAACAGTCTGCTGATCAGTATCGGGAAGGAAGCCCAGTCATTTCGTAACACCCTTCTTCAGCAGCTTCTCCTTCTCATAGGTCTGATTCTCTTCACCGGTATTCCTGCGCTGAACATCTACGGCTACCTTCTGGCAATTGCATGTTCAAATGCTGTTTTGCTGACACAAAATGTTTTTGTTTTAAAAAAATACAGTTTCTTCACGAAAATGTCACAATGAAGTGTTATATTAAACTTGTCAAAAGGGTTTGGGGGAACATCTTTTGATATCGTTCTTTCTTAATTAAATACTAATATCGCAGCAAAAGTCCTATCTGGCAACAGATAGGACTTTTGTTTTCTATAAAACTATTAAGTTTATCAGACCCAGAATGAAACCTATCAAAGCTCCCAGATTTACTATCATGCCAAGTTCATGCTTCATTACAGACATAATCAGCTCTTCCAGTTCTTTCACGTCCATAGCCTTGATTTTTTCCTCTACGATTCCGCATACATCGAAGGCATTGATGATTTCCGCAATTTTATCTCCCAGCATTTTGTCATAAAGTCCGGAGATTCCTGTTCTGATTTTCTCAATTCTATGCTCCCCTATAATACGGTCCATATTCCAGCCTTCCACATTGCCTATTTCGCAATCCACTGCGTTATATACCTTGAAGTAGCCTTCTCCTTCAATGTAGTCAGCGAACTTGTCCGCAATAGGTTCGGCAAGGGAACTGATCATGGACTCATTAACAAACATTGCCAGCATGCCACCCATTTGCTGAACTGCTGCCGTTCCCTGCCTGGTTATGATATCTGCAATGTCCAGGCTTTTTATCCCTTCTATTACACGAACTGAAGCGTATTCCACAATGGCTTCTCTTTTTGATTCATAGGACTCCTCTGTAGTCAGCTTCATCAGAGTATCCTTCACCGTGGCACCGTCAACTGCTCTCTCTATGGACTCGGTTATTCCGTCGATTACTGCCGACTTTACACCGTCAGACTGGAGAATACCTCTGATTTCATTCTCTCCAAAGAGGTTATCCCCAACGGCTTTTCCCACAGCTTTTGCTAAATCCGGCTGACGTTTAGGAATTATTCCCGGAGTGAAAGGAAGCTTCTTTCCAAAAATCTTTACCGGGTGATATGGTCTGAACAACATTTTTACCGCTATATAATTGGTACAATACCCGATAACTGCGCCAATCAGCGGTCCTGCAAGTATTCTTAATATTTCCATTTTTTTTACCTTCTTTTTTTAAATTTTACTGGACAAACGGGTCCATTCGTTATATAATATCGTTTGTGATTGAGCATCACAATGCGCACCTGTGGCGGAATTGGCAGACGCGCACGGTTCAGGTCCGTGTCTTCATCCGGAGGTGCAGGTTCGACTCCTGTCAGGTGCACCACATAAGCACGATGGTTTTAATACTGATGTATTAGAAACCACCGTGCTTTTTCTTTATCAGTTTTTTCTGACTTAAGTATTAATTATTCCATTATTTCATTCCATACAGGTATTGAAGGCGCCGCGCCCTTCCTGGACACTGCAACGGCCGCGGCCTTAGACGCAATGGCAAGGCCTTCCTTTCGACTGATTCCCTTCAGCATAGACGAAATAAAGTACCCGGTAAAGGTATCCCCCGCAGCGGTAGTATCCACAACTTCAACTTTTGTGCATTCCTGATATATCCGCTCACCGGATGGGCCTCCGTACCATGCCCCGTCTCCACCCAGAGTCAGGATTACTTCAGCCTTTGGAAACTTTGATGCAAAAGCGTCCAGAATTCTCTCCGGTTCCTTTTCCCCGGTCAGCTGGAATCCCTCTATTTCATTGACGAAGAACATATCCACCTTATTCATGTCGCAGCCTTCCAATGCATCGTTGAAAGGCGATGGATTTAAAATTACGGTTATGCCTGCTGAATGGGCTTTGTCGATTATATAGTCAAGGCAGCTTATCTCATTCTGGAGCAGAATCAGGTCACCCGGCTGAAAGCCTTCCAGAACCCGGTCTGCAAAGTCTTCGGTTACACACTGATTTGCACCTCCAAATAGAATAATGCTGTTCTGACCTTCGGAGTTCACCTGAATAATGGCGTGACCTGTAGGAGTTGAGATGGTCTTTGTATAGCGGACATCCACCCCGGCATCCTTAGCTGCTTCAATCAGCATGCCCCCTTCAGGGCCGATAAGACCTGCATGGTATACCTCTGCGCCTGCCTTGGCAAGAGCAATTGACTGATTCAGTCCCTTACCTCCGCAGAACACCTCTCTTCCTCGGGATGACAGAGTCTCTCCCGGTTCCGCAATATGTTCTACGGAATATACATAATCAAGGTTCAGAGAACCAAAATTCAAAACCTTCATATTACTTCTCCATTTATCTGACTAGCACTCACCACAGAGCTGACTTACAACCCATTCCTCGAAGGCCGGCTCGTCAACCCCGGTGCATACCTTAACGTTAGGCTCTCCTTCTACCATCTCAGGTCTTCTGTGAAATACAGTAGCTCCGGCTGCAGGACCTTCAGTCTGAACCATAACATGCTTCATATCAGTTTCAAACAATTCCGGCTTCAGTAGATATGCTACCGTACATACATCATGTACGGGAAGTCCTGTTTCCAGTGTTCCTGCCACATATTTCTCAAGAATTGCACTGAACATCTGTCCCTCACGACCTGACTTTTTCAGCTTTTCGTTGGTGCCGGTGTATAGCCTGCCGTAGTTGGTAACATCCAGTCCCAGCATGGTGATAGGCACACCTGAGCGAAATACGATTTCTGCTGCATGGGGATCGTTGTAGAAGTTGAATTCTGCAGAAGAGGTTACATTTCCTCCGATCATGCTTCCTCCCATGATTACGATTTCTTCGATTCTTTCCTTTACCTCAGGGTACATTTTCAGCAGGATTGCCACATTTGTTTCTATTCCTATCGCTACAATGGTAGTTTTCTCCTCTGTTGACATGATTTCATCCCTCATGGCAATAATGGAGTGCTTTTCTATTGGCTTTGATACCGGTACAGGGAACTCGAAACCTCCCATTCCGTCCTTGCCGTGCACATAGGTACTGCATTCCAGTACGCGGAACAGGGGCTGCTCACAGCCTCTTGCAACGGGCACATCTGCACCGAAAAATTCAACAAGCTTAAGGGCGTTTTCCGTTGTCTGAGAAACGGGAACGTTGCCTGCCACAGTGCTTATAAGCCTGACATCAAGCTGAGGATTTTTCAGGGCAATTGCGATGGCAAGAGCGTCATCAATGCCCGGATCGGTGTCTATTATTATTCTTCTTGGGTCTTTCATTTCATGCTCTCCTTTCCCCTTACAAGCGTTTCATAAGTATCTATTTTATATATTGTATTGACATATGGATTGTACTATATTCTTCCGATTTCGTCCATAGAACGGAAGAATCAGATCATGCTGTGTATAGCCAACGCACAGATTACGCATACCACAATAATCCCCACCATGAATACACCTACAGGCATGAATTCCTCCTGTCTGTGTTTAGGTCTGTTGTATGCTAGAACTGCCTTGACGCCTCCTACAGCCCTCATTACATTTACATCCCAGCCCTTGAAAAACTCGTGTAAAACTTTTGATATTCCAAAAACCACCTTGGCAAGTGGCTTTCTGTAGAACCAGTCAAAGTCCAGGGAGACCATATCGTGTGGAGCCATTATCTTTCTCAAACCGAAAAATACAACGGATGAGCCCAGGAACAGTGCCACATACTCCATAATATGATGAAGTGTAAATGGATTTCCCGATGATGAATACGGAAGAATCCGGTATAACAGCTCAGGGAATACTCCTGTTATGATGCAGGAAGCCGCTCCCGTAATCATAGCCAAATTCATGTACCAAGGGGCAGGTGCCACCTGATGCTTCTCCCCACTTCCCGGTCCAAAGAATACGAAGTAATTTATCTTCAAGGCTACCGACATCCACGTTCCTATGCTGGCAACAGTCATCAGCCAGTAACACGCTGTATGTCCTCCCTCGGTCAAAGCTTCCATAACCAGAGCCTTGCTGACAAAGCCGTTGAAAAGCGGAATTCCGGAAATTGCAAAGGAGGCAAGCAGAAAGCACAGTGAAGTCACCGGCATGACCTTGTACAGACCGCCCAGCTCAGTTATCTTTCCTTTTCCCGTTCCTTTTATTACTGCGCCGACACACATCAGCAATGTCCCTTTATAGAGAATATTATTAAAGGCATGGGCAGCCGCTCCGTCTATTCCCAGTGCTCCACCCGCGGCAAGGGCAACTACCATATATCCAAGCTGACTGATTATATGATATGAAAGAAGCCTGCGAAGATCGTTTTCTATCAAAGCCATTGCAGCTCCGTACAGAGCCATGATTACACCTGCCACCAGCAGAAGCTCCGTACCTGCAAACATTCTGATCAGGCAGTATACTCCAACCTTTGTAGTAAAGGATCCCAGAAATATGGTTCCCTCTACCGTAGCCTCCGGATATGCGTCCGGAACCCATGTATGAAGAGGCACTATGGCCGCATTAACACCAACACCAATGAGAATAAACCAGAATGCAGGGCCCACATCAGAGGTCAAAGCTCCCACCTGAGTTATTCCATTGCAATACAGGGCGATTACCCCTGCCAGAAGCATATTGCCTCCAAAGAAGTGAAGGACCAGGTATCGATAGGATGCTCGTCTGGATTCCGGCTGCTTTCCCGACCAGACTATAAACCAGGATGAAACCGCCATTATTTCCCAAAAGGCTATAAGTGAAATATAGTCTCCGGCCAGGGCAACACTGATGCTGCTTCCGGCGTATATGAGCATTGCACATTTTTCAGTCTTTGACTGTGTTTTCAGTGCATAAATGTCTGCTATCAGTGTAATTATGGCGAAAATCAGTACAAAACATATAGCCAGTCTGTCTGCCTTAATCAGTTCCAGCGTAATATCCGGTGTAAAAGCATAATTCAGCGATGATTCTGCACCCAGCTGAAGTGAACTCCAGATTGCTAATGCAGGTGCAATAACACCTAAAACAATCCGTCCTCTGTATGGCAGAAGAAGCATCAGAATTCCCGATGCCATTAGAATAAATCCCGGATGAAGGTTACTCATGATGCTCACCTCCTCCGTCACATTCAGCCCCGGAGGCCTCATAATAGCCCGGCTTCCTCTGAAGAAGCTTTGCCATTACAACCTTGGCAGCCACTATCAGTGCAAGGCTCCCTGTAATTCCTACCGCGAGATATTCAATAAAGACCATTATATCATACCTCCTTCAAAAACTGCCTCAGCTGCCATCTGCGCCAAATCGAAGAGATGGACCCCGAAATTAGGCATAACACCCAGAAGCACACTGACACAGGCAGTGATTACCAGAGGTGCAAGCATCTTCCAATCGGCTTCACCCTTCAGGGTCATATTGTAATCCCTAAAGTCCGGATTGATACTCTTTCTCGAAAATGCCATATATGCAACAGGTACCAGGTATGTCAGGGAAAGCAGTGCACTTGCGATTAACACTATGGCAAACAAAGGCTTTCCGGCAGCATAGGCACCTGCCATTATGTTCATTTTGCTGACAAAGCCTACAAGGAAAGGCAGTCCGGCAATACCCAGTGATGCCACCGTAAAGGCCGTCATGGTAAGGGGCATCCTTCTTCCGATGCCTCTCATCTGGCTTACCTCTGACTTGTGAGTCGTTACAAAGATTGCACCTGCGCACATGAAAAGGGTAATTTTCATGCATGCATGGGCAACAATATGGTAAATTGCTCCGGTTAAAGCCACCGGAGTCATAATTGATACTCCAAGAACTATATATGAAAGCTGGCCTACAGTTGAAAATGCCAGTCGTGCCTTCAGATTGTCTTTCTGTATGGCAATCAGGGATGAAATCAGAATTGTTGCTGCAGCAACCCATGCCATAATGTCCGATGCACCACAGCTTTTACACAGCTCCGGCCCAAAGGTAAATGCCATAATCCTGATTACACAGAAAGCTCCTGCCTTTACAACGGCTACAGCATGAAGCAGCGCGCTTACCGGTGTAGGTGCAACCATGGCAGAAGGCAGCCAGCTGTGAAGAGGCATTACACCTGCTTTTACCGCACCCCCTGCTATCATCAGCAGAAAGAGAAACAGTGCTGCACCGCCGCTGATTTTCCCCTGAAGGAAGCCTCCGGCAGCAAACTCGGTAGTTCCCGTCAAAACATATACGTACACAATTCCGGCGAAAAACAGCTGTCCGCTGGTCAAAGTATATATCAGGTACTTGCGTCCTGACTTCTTTCCCTGATTGTCCCTGTAATGAACAACCAGAGGATATGTTGCCACAGTTAAAATCTCATAAAATATGAAGAAAGTCATCAGGTTGGCGGCAAAGCAAATTCCTACAGCTCCGCACAGACACATTGCAAAGGCAGCAAAATATCCAACCTGGTTCTTCTCGTGATGTCCCCGCATATAGCCTATGGAGTAGATACTGGTCACAGTCCAAAGTCCTGATGCAACGCAGGCAAAGACCATTCCCAGAGGATCTGTCCTGAAATGCAGGTTAATTCCATCGGCTATCTGAATAATGTTGATATCAAAAACCTTTCCGGCCACAACGGCGGGTACCATGGAGAATACGCATGCCGCCTTCAGCACACAGGCTGTCATGGTAATGGATTCACGAACATTAGGTGAAACTTTGCTGCCGCATACCATAATCATTCCTGAAGCAATCAAAGACACCATCACTGCCAGCACAGGTCTAAGGTTTAAAATCATATCTACAGCGTTTGACATATCAGACCACCCCCTGTACAGCAATTCCCAGTATTCCCACTATTTCTGTATTGAACAGACCTGTCAGAATTATTCCAAGTCCACATAGAATAATAGGTATCATCATCAGCCAGGGCAGTTCTCCTCTGTGATCCCACATGCGGTTTGCATTGGTCATTTCCTTGTCCATGAAAATCTTCTCCAGCAGTCTGAAGAAATATATAGCGTTCAGCAAGCTGCTTACCACAAGAACGGCCACATACCAGTACTGTCCGCTTTGACATGCGCCAAGAGCCAGATACCACTTGCTGAAAAATCCCGTCGTTGGCGGAATACCCACCATGGACAGAGCTCCGATTACGATGGTGACAACCGTCTTTGGCATCTTGCGGTAAAGCTGTCCCATGCTGTTCAGAGAGGATGTGCCGTACTTGTACATTACACCTCCCATGGCAAAGAACAGACCTCCCTTGGTCAGAGAATGTCCGATTATGTGCATCACGCTGCCAAGCAATCCGTAATAGTTTCCTATAGCTATGCCCACAGCAATATAACCCATTTGGGCTATGCTGGAATAGGCAAGCATTTTTCTGATGTTTTTCTGTCTGATGGCAATTATGGAGCCGTAAATCATTCCTGCCGCACCCATTACTCCAACAATGGTCATCAAAGTTTCCAGAGAAGCTCTCTGACCTATGAACACGAAGTAAAAGAATCTAACCATAGCGTAGGCAGGAATTTTTCCCATAACTCCCGCTATCAAAGCTGTCGTGGCAGGATGAGAATTGGAATATGCCGCAGGCTGCCAGCCGTGAAGGGGAAATAATGCCATTTTGATGCCGAATGCAACGATGAAGCATACTGAGGCAACCAGAACGGAGCCTGTGGCCTCGCCGGATGATACAAGTTCTGAAACGTCGCTCATGTTCAGAGATCCTGTCTGAGCGTATATGAAGGCTACTCCTATAAGGTAAAAGGATGCGCCGATTGTTCCGATCATCAGATATCTGAAGGCAGAAATAACACCGCTGTCTCCGCCGAGAGCGATAAGTGTATATCCGGATAATGATGTGATTTCCAGAAATACGTAAAGGTTGAACAGGTCTCCTGTGGAGCTCATTCCCATAAGCCCCGTAATCAGAAGTGCAAGTACCGTATAAAAGCCTCCGCTTTTCAGTCGGCTCAAACCCTTTACGAAATGCATGCCGAAATACATGCTGAGCATGCCCATAAAACAAACCAGCACTATTATGCTACCGTTAAGAGTGTCTACTACGAACTCAATTCCGTAGGGTATTTCCCATCCGCCGAAATTATATCGAATTGTGCCGGTCTCTGTTACCTTTGACAGCTGCCATATGGAGAGGGCAAAGGCAGTGGTTACCATGGCTGAGGCATACCATCTTGCAGCTACTCTCTGAAAAAAAGCTATTATTGGTGTCAGTAGAGCTGCGAAGAAAGGAAGTAGCACGATGATAATAGGAAGATTTTCAGATATCATAGGTCATCCTCCTTTTTCACTATGTCGTCCTCTTCCATAGAACCGTACTTGTCCTTCATACGCATGAGAAGTGCCAGTCCTACACCTGTCGTACCCAGGCTTACAACGATGGCCGTAAGCATCAGGGCATGAGGTAGGGGATTTATGTAGTCGTCTGCCGCCATCAGATCCCCCAGGCTTACAGGAATGGTTCCTCCGTCTTTCTGTCCGAAGCACAGGAAGAAAAAGATTACCGCAACCTGCATGATGTTCATACAGATAAGCTTCTTCATGTAGTTCTTGCATGTAACCATTCCGTACATGCCCAGAAAGAAGAGAATGGCTGTAAGCATATATATTCCTTTTTCAGCTAAAAAGCTATTTAATACTGTCATTTAAGCCTTTCCTTTCAAGAACAGCAGCCAGAATTATCAGGATAGTTGCCGCTACTGTTACAGTCACACCTATTTCTATCATTAATATTCCTATGGAGTGGAGCTCTGCCACATGTTCAGGATGGAACGGAAGCTTTTCATACTGCAGAAATTTTCCGCCAAAAAACATGGGAATCACACCTGTCATGGCATAGATGAAAACTCCTACGGCTCCCATACACGCGGTGAAGTGCTGTGTAAACTTTATCCTGCTGAACTCCATGCCTGCAACGGTGGCATACAGAATGAAGGCAATTGCAATAAGGGCACCGGCCTGAAAGCCTCCTCCCAGGCTGACCTCCCCGTGCATCAGTACATAGATTGCATAAAGCAGCACCAGTGGAACTACTATGGGCATAACTACCTTTCCCACAATGCCTGCAAATTCACCTAATTCATTGAAATCTCCGGGGTGCCAGTGCCTTCTCATCTTGTTTGACAAAATCAGAGAAACAGCCATACCTGCAAGGAACATTACCGTTGTTTCCCACAACGTATCGAACCCTCTGTAGTCAGCCAGAACTCCTGTAACCATATTAGGCGCATTGGTCGCCTCAGGTCCCTCTTCAATAAACACAGCGGATATGTGTGTATTCGGTGCTGACTGAGAGTCTCCTATGGCAGGAAGAAGATCTATTGCATACCACGCCATGACGCACATGCTGATAATGCCGACCAGCCCTATAATCATAATTTTCTTTCTCATAATCTGCACCACCTGTCTGTGGTTTTGATGGAAATGATAAAGTAGATAGTGGAGACTACGCCTATAACCGCTTCGGTAAAGGCCACATCCGGTGCTCCCATTATAATGTAAAGAAGCATGGTACAGAAGCTGAATGCACAGTATATTACAGAGCAGGCAAACAGATCCTGATCAAATATTATCGCTATTGTTATTGCTATAAGCAAAAGAAGCAGAACTGCCTCAATCAGTAATATCTGCATCTTTTTCCCTCCCAACATTTCCTATTTTGTCACTTAAACTGTAATGAGCAGCTTTTGCAATGAGATGTGTTCCCACCGGGTTAACCAGAAACAAGGCGAAAAGTATCATAATAACCTTTACGGAGGTAAGGTTCATTCCCAGGTAAATAACGCTTCCTACACACACCAGCATCATGCCAATGGTTTCTCCTATTCCGGAAGCATGGAGCCTGGAGATAAAATCCGGAAGCCTCAAAACTCCCATTGCCGATATAAACAGCAGAAGAATTCCCATTACAAGGAATACAGCGGAAATAATAAGTCTAACGCTCATTCTTTTTATTTCCTCCCTTCAAAAAATCAGCAATAAAAACGGTTCCGAGAAATCCCAGAATCGCATATGAAATTGCAATATCTATATACATGTCCATTCTGCCGTCAATCAGGCCTATCAGCAGCAGACTGACGATTATATCAGTTGATATTACCAGTATACCGTTTAATCTGTCGAAGGTAGACGGCCCTTTCAGAATGCTTACAATCATCATTCCTATGGTGATTATCATTACCACCAGCAATATTTTAAATAGAGTAACCATTTATATTTTAAATACCTCCCCTACTTTTTTCTGCATGGTTCCTTCCAGCAGACCTTCAGCGGCAGCGTCGGTCAGGGCGTGAACCATGAAGTGTTTGCCGTCTTTGATGTCTATGGTAACCGTCCCCGGCGTTAGAATTATGGAGCCGGACAGAACCGTTGCAGCCACATCATTTCCATAGTCACATTCAAATTCAACAATTCGGGGATTTATCTTCATATTGGGGCTCAGAATAACTCGTGTAACATCGATAGCGGATTTAATAACCTCTTTCATCAGCCAGAAAATATATTTTATCAAAGCAAGGAGGTTAAATCCTATTTTCTCGTTTATAATTGAGAAAATGCCTCCTGCAACAACCGAGGTTATCCCTCCATATAAAATGAATTTCACTTCAAACTTTCCGGAAAGTGAAATCCACACTGCAAATAGTATTAAACTCGCTACAATCCATGTTTTTTTATTCATCATAAAATCTCCTATTTTAAACAAATTTTACATTATTTTTTTGTTTCATTCAATGGTTTTTTTCCTGTTGCAGTGTTATAATAAGGCTTATGGTTACTATAATTATCAAGGTTTTATCGATTTTTTTTATAATGGCGGTAGGTTTTTTCATTAACAGACGAAATATTATTCCCGCCTCGGCAACTAAATACTTTGTAGACATGCTCATTCTGGTTACAACACCCTGCTTGATTCTTTCATCTATTACCAGTAAGGAGTTTGACTCCGATGTGGCTGTGGCCACATTGCAGGTTCTTGTTATGGGTATGCTGTTCTTCGGCTTTGCCTTCCTGTTTGGGGTTGTCCTTTTCAAGAAGATACTGAAGGGAATTCCTCAGGAAGACCTGGGAGTTTACGTCCTGTCCTTTGCCTCAATCAACAATGGGTTTATGGGTTTTCCCATTACCAAGTCAATCTTCGGGGGAGATATTTTCTATCTGATGATAATACATAATGTATGCCTGACCTTATTCATGTATTTACCGGGGCCTTTCATCGTTAACATGAATCACTCCGATGAAAAGATTAGCCTGAAAAGTATTGCGAGAAAGGCAGTGAATCCTGCAACAGTGTCTACTGTAATAGCTATTATCATGCTTGTTTCAAAACTTCATCTTCCGACCCTGCTCTTCGATACGGTGGAGTCCATCGGAGCAATAACAGTGCCCCTGTCCATGCTTGTGGTGGGAATGCAGCTGGGTGAAAGCAATGTTTTACAGATACTTAAGAATAACTCTCTTGTATCCATGTCCTTCATCAAGATGCTGCTTCTTCCTCTTCTGGTATTCTTCATGGTTAACTGGCTGCCTGTTGATTCGTCGGTTAAGGTTTGCATGGTTTTCGGTTCTGTATTTCCTACAGCGGTAATAACATCAGCTATTGCATCCATGGAAAACCGAAATGCGGTACTGGCTGCTGAGATTATTGCTGTAACGACTTTGATTTCAGTAATTGCAGTCCCTGTAGTTGCAATTCTTCTTTCCGGATATTACATGTTATAAAACACTTTACATAATGCCGCAGACTCCGGGATTCCGGAGTCTGCTTTTTTGTGTGAATTTTACATAAATTTTACACAACTGCCTATAATGGTTTTACAGATCTCCTCTATATTACATATGGTAAGCTGGATTAATATGCTCAGTAAGGAGAATGTAAAGAGGAGGTAAAAAGTTAATATGAGTATTTTCAATATATTATCCATGATAGGAGGGCTTTCCCTGTTCCTGTACGGTATGAGCACCATGGGTGACGGGCTGGTGATGCTGTCAGGAGGAAAGCTGGAAAAAATTCTGGAAAAACTTACAGAGAAGAGAATTATGGCGCTGCTCCTGGGGGCTTTTGTTACGGCAGTAATTCAAAGCTCATCGGCGACTACGGTAATGGTTGTAGGCTTTGTTAACTCGGGAATAATGAACCTGGCACAGGCCGTAGGTGTAATGATGGGTGCAAATGTGGGAACTACAATTACATCGTGGATTCTTTCCCTGACAGGAATTGAAAGCGGAAATGTGTTTGTCAGTCTGCTGAAGCCAAGCTCCTTCTCACCGGTTCTTGCCGCTATAGGAATCGTTTGTATCATGACAGGAAAGGACGGATCAAAGAAGAAAACTGTTGGTACAATCCTGGTGAGCTTCTCAGTTCTCATGTTCGGCATGGAAACCATGAGCGATGCTGTGGCTCCTCTTAAAGACATTCCTGCTTTCACCGGCATGCTGACTGCTTTTTCAAATCCAATACTGGGCATAATTGCGGGAGCTGTATTAACAGCAATTATTCAGAGCTCATCAGCCTCTGTCGGTATTCTCCAGGCTCTCTGCCTGTCGGGAGTTGTCACCTACGGAACTGCACTGCCTATTATCATAGGACAGAATATCGGTACATGCGTAACTGCACTTATCTCATCAGTAGGAGCTAACAGAAATGCAAGGCGTGCAGCCTTCATACATCTGTATTTTAACCTGATAGGTACTGTAGTATTTATGGGATTGTTCTATACAATAAATCACTTTGTTGATTTTGAATTCCTTAGCACCTCTGCAAATGCAGCGGGAATCGCAGTAATCCACAGCTTGTTTAATGTTAGTTGTGCAATTGTACTGTTCCCATTTGCCAACGGACTTGTTAAGCTGGCGACTTTGACAGTTCCTGATAAGAAGACGGTAGAGGAAAAAAGCTCAGAGCCTTCAGTGCTCACCGCCCTGGACGAACGTTTTCTGGCTCGCCCTGCCTTCGCCATTCAGCTGTGTAAAAATGCTGTTGATGAGATGTCTGAGCTTTCCAGAGAAGCTATACTTAAGGCTATGGAAGTTATTTCAGATTACTCAGAGGAAAAAATCAGGCAGGTTATTGCACTGGAACAGCAGGTTGACCACTTTGAGGACGTTCTCGGAACCTATCTGGTTAAGCTGGCGGGAAGAGATCTCAGCACAGAGGACAGTCGTCTGCTTTCCGTAATGCTTCACTCCATAGGTAATTTTGAGCGTATTTCAGACCATGCGGTAAACCTGACCGAGTCGGCAGAAAAGATGCATGAGCAAAAGCTTCAGGCTACCCCTCAGGGTATGCGAGAACTTGATAGCCTTGGGGTTGCCATTCGTGATATAATGACATTAACAACTCAGGTTTTTCAGGATAGAGATTATGAAAAGGCTTCCAATGTTGAGCCTCTGGAAGAGGTAATCGACAACCTTGTACTTGAAATAAAGCAGCGCCACGTCCAGAGACTGAGAAGCGGCGAATGCTCCATGGAAGCAGGACTGATTCTTGAGGATATTCTCACCAACTATGAAAGAGTATCCGACCACTGTTCAAACATAGCGGTTACACTGATAGAAATCCGCCTGGATGCTCTGGATATGCACGAGTATCTTGAAACAAAGGTAAAGGGTGGTGACCCTAACTTCACTCGTGAGTATTTAAGACTGAAAAAGATATATATTCTTCCATAAGAAGAACACCTTGTGATTTCATGAGAAAGGAGATAAACTATGGCTCTCATCTATATTGTCGAGGATGATGCAAGCATCCGTGAAATTGAAACCATTGCGCTGAAAAACAGCAACTACATGGTTCAGGCATTTGACCGTGCTGCCACCTTTTACGAAAAGCTGGAGGAAATCATCCCTGACCTTATAATACTGGATATTATGCTGCCCGATGAAGACGGATACAGCATCGTCCGTAAGCTGAGAAACAATTCCAAGACAAAGAAAGTTCCGGTTATCATGATTACAGCAAAGACCACAGAGATGGACATGGTCAAAGGTCTGGACGACGGTGCAGATGACTACATTCGAAAGCCTTTCTCAATAATGGAGTTTTTATCAAGAGTCAAGGCCCTGCTCCGCCGGGCTTCAGAAAAGGATCCTGAACAGCTTCTTGTAGGAGAAATACTCCTTGATAATGAAAGACATACTGTTGTTGCCGACGACAGAAGTGTAGAGCTTACTCTGAAAGAATACGAACTGCTTCGCTATCTGATGATTAATGAGGACATCGTCTTGTCCCGAGAGTCAATCATGCAGAGAGTCTGGGGAGTGGATTTTGAAGGGGAAAGCCGCACTGTGGATATGCACATCAAAACTCTCAGACAGAAGCTGGGGGACTGCGGTAAGCAGATCAGAACAGTGCGAGGTATCGGCTATGCAATAGGCTCGGAAGGTTGTGGTGATTAATGAAGCAGAAAATCAACCTGAGACTTGGACTTATTTCCCTGATAGCCATCATTGCCACTGCAATGGGCGTCACTTTCGTATCATACGAGCTGTATCAGGATCAGATAAAAAATGACCTGCAGGTCAGCGCCAACCTTCTTATGGAAACAGAGGTTTTTCAGAAGGCCTACGCCTCCGAGGATAAAAATACAGCCTCACTTCAGCGTCTTTTATCAGAGGATCTTCGAATCACATGGGTAGATGAAGACGGAACTGTTCTCTTTGATAACGACACGGACATCGCCGGACTGTCCAATCACGTTGACCGTCCTGAAATCATTCAGGCATTTCAAACCGGCGAAGGTGAAAGCACACGAAGATCAGATACCATGAATCTGAACACATTTTATTATGCTCTGCTCCTGGAGGACGGTACCGTGCTGCGAGTTTCCACTCAGGCACGAAGCATCTTCAGCGTGTTCATGTCTTCATTCCCTGTAATTCTTGCAATTGCGGTGATTATCCTGCTTTGCTGCATTCTCATCGGTCATCTTCTGACCGGGAATCTGCTGAAGCCTATTGAACACATGGCAGAAAACATCGATGATGTCAGGCTGACGCCACCGTATAAAGAGTTGGAGCCCTTTGCTCATAAAATCAGAAGCCAGCATGAAAACGTTCTGGCAGCTGCCAAGAGCCGTCAGGATTTTACCGCCAATGT
>JAQXLM010000091.1 GCA_029012125.1 Eubacteriaceae bacterium
ATTTTGCTCTCTTTCCTATTTCAATCATTTCGTTCATGGTCATGTAGCCTGCAGCCTCATTCATGCAGATGAACTCAAGGTTTCTGCAGTCTCCGCCTGAAATAAGCTGCTCTATAAGTTCCTTATGAGCCACATCAAACAGCAGCACATCTGCATAGCTCCTGTTAAGGGATGAAACCAGTTCTTCATAAGGAAGTCCCTTATCAAGAGGTATTACAATTCCGTTTCCGCAGATCTGTCCAAAGTAACCGATTGTCCATTCCATGCTGTTGTTTCCGATAATGGCAAGGCGCTTACCTCCGAAGCCGCTTTCCACCATACCGTTAATGAAGTTCACCATTTTTTCAAAGTATTCCTTGTAGGAAATGTTCTCGTATAGAACTGTCTTTCCATGCTTGTGCTTAATGGTGAAGGCAACGTTGTTTTCGTATTTTTTGCACTTGTCGATTAACAGGGCTCTCATATCAGTGTATTCGTCAGCCTGTAGTGTCGCTTGTAGATTTTGTACTCTTACTCTGTTTTTCATATCTTCTTCTCTTTTTCCTTTTTCTCTAGAATCTTTGCTCGCTTTGATTGAATGTTATCCTTGGGTAGTCGAATTACCCTTGGGTGTTTGGAAATCCTTGGGTAGTTGAATTACCCTTGGGTGTTTGGGAATCCTCGGGTAGTTGAATTACCTATGTAGTTTCTGATACTACATTACATCATTACTCTTACTTTGTCAAGTGTTGTCATAAACCTTATGCATATTGACAATAACCCTGTCATGTGTTATCTTTTCTTTGACTTCTATATCAAATAATAAAATCCCCTAAGGAAAAGGAACCAATAGAAATATGAACCCAAATGTAACAAAACTGGAATCGCTGAAGAAAATGCAATCTTTTGCACTTCCCAGGTGGAAGGATCTGCCGGAAATAGACCTGTATCTGGATCAGATTCTCTCTTTGATAGGGCACTGGCTAGGTGATTACCTATCCTTTGATGGCAAGAGAATTATGACCAAGACTATGATTAACAACTATGTAAAACAGGGCTATATACCTGCGCCGATTAATAAAAAATACGATAAATACGCCGTAGGCAGCCTGTTTATTATCGCGTTGCTAAAGCATGTTTACCAGATGGATGAGATTTTTGCTCTTATTCAACAGGCAACGGACGGAAGAAGCCCTGAAGACTTTTTTGACTACTTCTGCGAAACCATGGAGCAGGCCGTAAAGCATGCGGTCAACGGAACTACAATGGTAAAGGATGTTCCTGTAAAGGACGCAAGGGGTATCTGCTGGAATGTCTGTAATTCCATTGCCTGTCACATGTATGTGAAGAATGTGTTTCTTATTAACCGTGACCGGGAGAGTACCGGGGAACAGCGCAAACCGTGACCGGGTGTGAACCGGGATTCAGAGTATACCGTGGCCGGGAGAGTTACGGAGAACAGCGCAAACAGCGGCCGGGTATGAATCCTCGGGTGGCTATGAGTATTAGTTCATTTTTTCCAAATGCCGCATTTTAATGATTTTCAAGGTCTTTACGGCACGAAATGCCGCAAAGACCTGTTTTTTTCATTAAAAGCGGCACGGTCAAGCCATTGAAATGCCTGCTGCTTGTATCAAAGGTGCAGTATAGCAATCACATCTGTGATGAATTCTTATCTGAAGATGTCAAAGCCTTATATATACAGCTCCTAGTAATGGCTGAGGTCCAAATGTGTGTAATATTTATAAACCTTTATGCATATATACTCACAACTCCCTGTGGTGATAAATCCCACAAAAAATCGAAATGCCGCAAGCCTTATATTTCTAGGTGGTTTGCGGCATTTCGTGCCGATAAAGGGGTTTATATTTATACTTTGCGGCGTTTTCTGTCGAAAACACTCTTTTTTTGTTATTATCCTGAACATATGCTCATATCAGAAGAGTTGTATAATAAGAAGAGCGACCTTCGCATGGTTCTCTTCTTGATATTCCGGAAATATCGGAAAACCGATTGATATTCCGGAAATATCGTATAACCGATATTTCCTACATAATGAAAAAAGTGGCTTTCGCCACTTTGATGCTTATATATAATGTCAGCGCATGCTGTAAAATCAGTACTTCTCAATAGTAATGTACTGTCTGTCTTTTCTGGATTTTCCACCTACCTGAGAAAGCTTTACCTTGCCCTTCCCCCTGAGAGTAATCATATCACCTTCGGCAACCTGCTGATCGGATTTTGATGTCTCAATATGATTCAGGAAAACCAGACCCCGAGAAATTGCCTCAGACGCCCTGCCGCGGGACAGGCCAAAAGCAGACGCAACCACGCTATCCAATCTGAGAGATGCAACAGTGTCTGTTATGAAAGAATGCTCACTTTCAGGTACAATCAGCTCAGAAATGTCCAGCTTGGAAAGACTCAGGTTAGTGCGCCCCGCTTTGATGTAATTCATCAGAATAAAATCCGAAATTTCTTCAAGCACAATAATATCCGCACCACCTTCACGAACCAGAATATCACCTACCATTTCTCGCTTCAGTCCAAGTCCCAGCAAAGACCCCAGATAGTCCCTGTGAGTCAGCGGCCTCCCTCCGGAAGGCACCTCTACCCTGATCAGGCACAGAGGATTATCTCTTTGGAGAGATGCATAGTCAGGCAGGTTTACCATTATTACACGTTCAGCTTCATCAAAGCCCCCATAGAACAAGGTTCTTACAGGAGGAAGAGTCTCCGGTTCAGAGTCATAAACAGGAATGTGATTTTTTTTACAGAAAATTCTGGCAACTGACTGTTGATGTGAGTCAAGAAAACCGGTATTGGTCATAATATATTTATTATCGCAGGCAGCTATCTTATCTTCTATCTGCCCCAGCAGGTAGTTATCTTCTTTCATAGTGATTCTTCCTTTATTGGAGTTCTTCTATTATATAGGCAATTTTTTGTTTTGAGATTTATCGTCTCCGGCAATTATACTTCATAAGGCAGCTGTTTTCAATCATCAGGAGGTATGTTTATGTTTTATAATCGGGAAATCGAGCAATGTTTTCAGGAATTCTCGTCTTGCAAAAACGGGCTGGAACCCAATCAGGTAGAGAGCAACCGAAGTCGATACGGGTCAAATACCATAGAAGAGAAAAAGAAAAGAAGCGTTTTTCTAATTTTCCTGGACCAGTTTAAGGATTTTCTCGTATTGATTCTCATTATTGCTTCGGGGATTTCACTCATGACAGGCAGTCCGGAAAGTACCGCAGTAATACTGGCTGTTCTAATTTTAAACGGAATTCTGGGAACGGTTCAGTACATCAAAGCCGAAAAATCTCTGGACAGCCTGAAAAAGCTCTCATCTCCGGAAGCAAAGGTTGTCCGCGGCGGAGAGGCTTTGACAATTCCGGCAGATCAGCTGGTCTGCGGAGATGTAATCAGGTTGGAAGCCGGAGATATTGTTCCCGGAGATGCACGAATTATCGACAGTTTTTCGCTGAAAACCAACGAAAGTTCCCTGACCGGAGAGTCAGAGCCGGTAGAAAAAAGAAACGGTGTTATAACCTCCGAATCAGACCAACAGATTCCCCTGGGCGACCGATATAATATGGTTTACTCAGGTTCACTGGTTACCTATGGACGTGCAACCGCTCTGGTTACTGCAGTAGGTTCCCAAACAGAGCTGGGTAAAATAGCAGGTCTAATAGATACAGCCTCCGACAGAAAAACACCCCTCCAGGAAACAATGGATGACTTCAGCAAAAAGCTTTCTGTTATAATTATCCTTATCTGTCTCCTGGTCCTGGTTCTCAACCTGTATAGGGGAATGCCTTTTACCGAATCCCTGCTCTTTGCAGTGGCTCTGGCGGTGGCCGCAATCCCCGAAGCCCTGTCTTCCATAATTACTATTTCACTGGCCATAGGCACTACTCACATGGCAGAAGAAAATGCCATAATCAAAAAACTCAGCGCTGTGGAAAGCCTAGGCTGTGTATCCGTAATATGCTCTGACAAAACAGGCACCTTGACTCAGAACAAGATGACAGTGGAAGACATCAATGATATGAGCCCACAGCTATCTATCAAAGACCATTTGCCGGTACAGGTCAAAGATGGACTTCGTCCGGATAACATAAATTCAGTTTCATCAAAGCCACTAATCTCCATGCTTGAGCTGGCAGCCCTGCTTTGTAATGACACCGCACTGTCTGACGGAAACCTTGTAGGCGATCCAACGGAAACAGCACTTATGGAATACTGCTGTACTCACTCATCTGTTGACCCGTGGAAGCTGAGAGAAATCTTTCCACGCATAGGAGAACTGCCTTTTGACTCCGATCGAAAGCTGATGAGTACAATCAACAATATAGACGGACAATCCTATATTTTTACCAAAGGCGCTCCGGACATCCTTCTGGACAGAATATCCAATCTGAGTCCTGAAGAAAAGGAAAGCGTCCGTAAGTCAAACCTGGCCTTTTCGGAAAAAGGCCTGCGGGTGCTGGCCTTTGCGTGCAAAAAGATTAACCGGAATACTCTTTCCGCCGGCGATGAATCCGATCTTGATTTCCTTGGTCTCATGGCCATGATGGATCCACCGCGGACCGAGTCCGCGGCGGCTGTGGCGGACTGTCAGGTCGCCGGTATCAAGGCGGTTATGATTACCGGCGACCACAAGGTCACGGCTGCCGCCATTGCCGAACGGCTGGGCATTATGAGGGACGGCGATATTGCAATCACGGGTGCTGAGCTTGATAAAATGTCTGACGATGAGCTTAAGGATATGCTTCCTCACATCAGTGTTTACGCTCGTGTCAGCCCGGATAACAAGATCAGAATAGTTAACGCGTGGCAATCAGAGGCCCACATTGTCGCCATGACCGGCGACGGCGTCAACGACGCCCCGGCGCTGAAAAGCGCCGATGTGGGCGTGGCCATGGGCGTAACCGGCACAGAAGTGGCGAAGGATGCCGCATCCATGATTTTGACCGATGACAACTTTGCAACAATAATAAAAGCCGTGTTAAACGGCCGAAATATTTACGCAAATATAAAAAACTCAATAATGTTTCTTTTGTCCGGAAATGCAGCGGGAATCCTGGCAGTCCTGTTTGCATCACTGATGGGACTTCCGGCTCCATTTACGGCCGTCCAGCTTCTGTTCATCAATCTGGTTACAGACAGTCTCCCCGCTCTTGCCATCGGGATGGAACCGACTAATCCGGCTTTGATGCACCGGAAACCAAGACCAAGAAATGAGTCTGTTCTGACAAGGGATTCTTTTATTCGCATCGGAATCCAGGGGCTCCTCATCGGAATTGCCACTATGGCTGCCTACTATGCAGGCTTGGCTCATGACCCGGCAACGGCTACAACCATGGCTTTTTCCACACTTTGTCTTGCCAGACTGTGGCATGGTTTTAACTGTCGGGGAAACGGCAGTATTTTCTCCATAGGGATTTTCTCCAACAAGTTTATGTTGCTGGCTTTTATAACAGGTAGTGTTCTTCTGGCGGCAGTACTGGCTGTGCCTGCTGTGGCCGGTGCATTTTCCGTTTCCTTGCTGCTGCCCGGTGAGCTGACTCAGATACTGCTCTACTCCCTGGCTCCGACGGTTTTGATTCAGCTTCTTAGAGTACTGGGATTATCTGTGTTATAGTATGCCGGTTATAGTATGGGGAAAAAAATCTATTGTTTATGGCGGAAATACTGATTTTTGAACTCAATTTAGGCAAACTTAAGACAGACAAGGCCATCGTGGGTCTTGTCTGTCTTCTTTTTTTTATATTTATGTGCATATGTTCAATATAACTTGTGAGTATGCCAAAAATAATTCCAAATATCAAATGTTGTACTGAGAGGTTTTGGTATTATATTTGGATGCAATAGAGAGTCTGGGATATCTTGGCTACCTATCGACAAAAAGTATGACTAAATAACTATCAAAAAATGCATTTTCCGCCATAAATAATAGATTCCGAAGAATACCGTCTCATTCGCATCAACAGAAAACTGTCGCACGGATAGGTTCGTTGAACCTATCCCGTTGCGACAGTTCTCATCTCTTCATATGGTCAGCGTCGTCAGCGTAGCTTGCGACGCTTTCATTTTTTCGCCTGCTAGAACATTGCGGCGATTTGTTCCTTTGTTTCCTTCATGATGGCATCTGCATCATAGCCGAAGACATCAAGCATTTCGGCTTTGATAAGCTGAGGCTCACCAAGTCCAAGCATGCCGCTCATACCGCAGAAGTAGTCGTATCCGAAGTTCTGGCCTTCCATGCTGCCACCTGCAGTTGTGATATATACCATTTTTTCACTGTTGCACAGACCTTCGAAACCGGTATCTGTTGCAAGGAAGGTCAGATCAGCAACAACCACGTTTTCGATGTAGACTTTTAGCACTGAAGCGAAGGACAGGTCGTAGTAAGGAGTACCGATTACAATGACGTCCGCTGACTTAAGCTGATTGGCAAGATCGAACATAGGCTGGCTAAAATCACCTGCTGTAACATATCCGTTTCTCTCCAGAATTCGTTCATGAGACAAAGGTTTAATATCCAGATCTGTCAGAGGTACTCTATCAACTACAGTATCCGGATTTGCTGCAGCATAGCAATGAATATAGGTGTCGCAAAGCTCTTTTGTCCTTGATTTTTCACCTCGTACACATGCGTCTATAAATAGCAGTTTCTTCATAGTCCGTACTCCTTTGCCAGCTCTTTAAACTTAGGAAGAGCTCTTTCTATCTGCTCGTATGATACACAATATGAGATTCTCACATAGCCCGGGCCTGCAAATGAGCTGCCGGGAACCATCAGAATATTGTATTTCTTTGCTGCCTGAACGAATTCCTTTTCGTCTTCTACCGGAGATTTCATCCACAGATAGAAGGCACCTTCAGGCTTCACGCAGCTGAAACCTGCCTCGGTCAGACCGTCGTAAAGAGTTTTTCCGTTTTTCTCGTAGTATTCAACATTGCATTTTTCGTCTACGCATCTTGCAATAACAAGCTGCATCAGGGATGGTGCGTTAACGAATCCGCCAACGCGGTTTGCAATAGTTGCCGCTTCTATGAACTGTTCTGCTTCATCAGATTCGTCAGGAATTACGATATATCCGATTCTTTCACCGGGAAGTGAAAGGGATTTACTGTAGGAATAACCTACAAGGGTGTTGTCATAATACTTTGTCAGGTATGGAACTTCTGCTCCACCGTAAGCCAGTTCTCTGTACGGCTCGTCAGAAATCAGGTAGATAACATGTCCGTATTCTTCCTGTTTTGCAGTCAATACAGCTGCGATTTCTTTGATAACGGATTCCGGATAGATTACACCTGTAGGGTTGTTAGGATTGTTGATAATTACAGCCTTTGTAGCCGGTGTAATTGCTTCGGCAAACTTGTCTGTTCTCGGCATGAAACCGCCTTCGGGATTTGCAGGCACGACTACCAGCTTGGCATCGTAGTTTGCAACATAGTTACCGTATTCAACAAAGTACGGAGCAAAGGTAACAACCTCATCTCCTGCATCTAGTGCGGTTTTCAGCAGAACGTTCAATGCGCTTCCCGCACCTACAGTCATGATTATATTCTTTTCTGTAAAGTGTGTATCAAAGCGTCTGTTCAGGTTGTCTGCAATTGCAGCTCTTGTTTCAGGGAAGCCGGCATTGCTCATGTAGCCGTGAACCTTTACAGGATCCTCGTTTTCCATAATATCCATAATTGCCTTTTTTACAGCTTCCGGTGCGGGTACGTTTGGATTACCTATACTGAAGTCGTACACATTTTCTGCACCGTACTTTTCAGCCATTTGCTTACCCTCTTCAAACATGGCTCTGATTACAGAGTTGTTGTTTACCAGGGGAATCATTTTCTTTGAAATCATCTTACTTCAACACCTTTCTTACTAATTTCATCCACCTTCCGTAAGGAGCGTATCTAAGAGGAACATCGATCAATGTGCTCTTTGATAATACATGCTTTCTGTGCGAGAATGTCTCAAAGCTGTACTTGCCGTGGTATGCACCCATGCCGCTTTCGCCTACACCTCCAAAAGGAGCTCTGCCGTTGGCAAGGTGCATGATGGTATCGTTAATACATCCTCCTCCGAAGGACACATTCTTAAGGATATACCTCTCATGTTTCTTTGATTTTGTAAACAGATACAGAGCCAGTGGTTTAGGTCTGCTGTTTATCATTTTGCGAACCTTTCTCAGGTCCTCATACTCTATAACCGGCATAATCGGTCCGAATATTTCCTCGGCCATGACTTTTGAATCCCAAGACCCATCGGCGATTACCATAGGTCCGATTTTGCAGGCTTCTTTATCAACACCGCCGCTGTAGTATGGAGTTTCATCAGACAGCAGTGAACAAAGTCTCTTGAAGTGTTTTTCGTTTATAATCTTTACATAATCCTTGCTGTTAATAGGGTCATCACCGTAAAGTGCCTCTATGTTTCTTACCACTGCCTCCAGGAACGATTCTTTCACATCCTTGTGCACCAGCACATAGTCCGGTGCCACGCATGTCTGTCCGGCATTTAACAGCTTGCCCCATACTATTCTTCTTGCAGCCAGGGCAATGTCGGCAGTTTCATCTACAATGCACGGACTCTTTCCCCCCAGCTCCAGAGTTACAGGTGTAAGGTTCTTGGAAGCCGCTGCCATAACGGTTTTTCCTACCTCCTTGCCTCCTGTAAAGAATATGTAGTCAAATCTTTCTGATAGCAGGCTTTGATTCTCTTCTCTTCCGCCTGTTACCGTATATACATAGCTATCGCTGAAGGCCTCATCCAGAATTGTCTTAATGACCGCCGAGGTTGCCGGTGAATAAGCAGATGGCTTAACCACTGCACAGTTTCCGGCAGCTATTGCTCCGATAAGAGGTACCATTGCCAGCTGGAAAGGATAGTTCCATGGTGACATGATCAGAACCACACCGTAAGGCTCCCTGTAGATTCTGCTTACCGATGGAAAGTTTGCTATTGATGTCAAAACCCCCTTAGGCCTTGCCAGACAGCTCAGGTGCTTTTCCATATATGTGATTTCGCTGTATACCATGCCAAGCTCGGTTTCATAGGTTTCAAACTCGCTTTTGCCCAGATCCTCTCTCAGAGCAAGGAATATATCTTCTTCATGTCTTTCAATAACACGTCGCAGCGTTCTCAGTGCCTTGCGGCGATACATTACATCCTTGGTTACTCCCTCTTCAAAGAAAGTCCTCTGT
>JAQXLM010000092.1 GCA_029012125.1 Eubacteriaceae bacterium
TCCGTCAAAAGGAATACGGAAAGCATCAGAGAGATTGATGCTCATATAAGAGGTGTTCTTGTAGAGACAGACAGCATAAGAGAACTGCTTAACAGCTACTATATAAAGTGCATGTCATTATACTGCGGTGATTACTCTCATATGAACGACGAAGAGAAGCAGACCCTTGGGGCACTTGTCAACAATACCAAGGCCCTGTCAGCTGTCTTGGCAAAGGTAATTGAGGCGTAGATGAAGAATGGAGAAAGTATTTAGTGTAGAAAAAATCGGCAATCTATCTATTGATATGCTGATGTCGCCGGAAATGAATGCAGAAATAGACCACGCAGTGTCTACAATACAGAAAAGTCAGGAAGCATTTTATTCTCTTGCAAATGACGATAATACAAAGCTGACAGGAATAAAAGCAGGAACTGTTCTCATTGTCTCAATCATTAATAAAGTGTCTAAAGGTAAAGGAATCAATGAATTTACTAAAGATGACTGGAAAGAAATTTCAGCATCGGTAGTAGATAATGCGGTTCTGATGGATGAAATGAAGTACAGCAAAATGGTGTTTCTGACTTACGCTGACTATATTGATACTTCGGTATTGTCGATAAGCCGTTTTGCCTCAGAGGATAAAGTCGAAGCCATAAAAACGCTTTCTTCAGAAATACGTGCCAAAAGTGAGACTCTGGACAAAGGTGAAATCGCTGAAACAGCCTTTATTGAGGATTGTATGTGGATTGCACTTGAGGCGATGGTCAAGCTGCTTGCATCTACTCTTGCATTGTGTTCAGGTAAGGATTTTGGAAAACTTTCCTACGCTGTGTCGGTTTTTGCATTTGAATACGGTAGGATGACTCTCTATAAGCAAGAGAATGAGATTCTGACGGAATACATTGAGAACCAGAGAATGCTGAGTGACGAACTTGAAGAGAAATATAAGCAGTATCTTGAGAGTGTGGAGAAGCAGACCAAAATTTTCAGTGAGTTGGTTGAAGACGCCTTCAGCACAGATTGCAGGACAAGACTTCGGAAATCTGCAGAGATTGCAAAAGCAGCTGGCGTGGAAGAATCAGAGATTCTAAAATCGAAAGAGGAAATTGATGATTTTTTCATGTAATTTTTGTTCGGCTGACATCGAGGTACTGGAGTGGATAAGGAGGGCCCAATGCCTTTAAAGATAGTAAGAAACGACATTACGAAGATGGAAACAGACGCCATAGTCAACACGGCAAATCCAAGGCCGCAGGTTGGCGATGGCGTTGACAGCAGAATATACGAGGCGGCGGGTTTTGAGCAGCTGTTTGCAGAGCGTGAAAAGATTGGACATATACAGCGCGGAGACGCAGCAGTAACACCGGGCTTTAATCTTCCCGCCAGGTACATAATACATGCGGTAGGCACCTCATGGTCTGACGGTAATCATGGTGAGCCGGAGCTTCTTCAATCAGCATACAGCCGGAGCCTTGAGCTAGCCGAAGAGCTGAAGTGCGAAAGTATCGCTTTCCCCCTGCTTTCATCGGGGAATTACGGCTTTCCAAAAGAAGAGGCGCTCAAAATCGCCCTGGATGCCATAAACAGCTTCCTGATGACATCGGATATGTACGTTTACCTCTGCGTGTTCGACAAGGAATCTTTTGGCCTGTCTAAAAAAATCACCGACGACATAGATGAGTACATAGACGAGAATTACGCTGAGACGGCTCCGCGCTTTCTCCGGAGAGAAAGAAGACGATTCTATAGGGGCGACGAGGATGAGAGTGAATTGTGCGAAAGCGTTGCTATGTCCGCAGAGCCTATGCCCAAGTCTTTGTCCCTGGAGGAACTGATTTCCAACGCAGGGGAGAGTTTCAATCAGAGACTCTTTCGACTTATAGATGAGCGAGGCATGGATGATGTGACGGTGTATAAGGCAGCAAACCTTGACAGGAAGCTGTTTTCCAAAATCCGCTGCAGCGATACCTATATACCTAAGAAAAAAACCATTCTGGCTCTGGCGGCGGCACTGAAACTCAATGCGGACGAAGCAGCGGATCTTCTGGTGAGTGCCGGTATGGCTTTCTCGCCGTCCAGCAAGCAGGACATCATCTTGCAGTACTGTCTGAGCCACGAGATTTTTGACGTGAACTCAATAAACATCATTTTGTTCGAATACAACCTGCCTACACTGGACGATTGATCCCACGGGCATTTTCATAAAATGTCGCTCTGCAGGCGACCTGTGACCATTTCTTTTGACCTATAATATGCCTGACGAAGGGGAACCGGCGCACAAGCCGGTGGTCCCGAGATTTCAGGGAGGTAATATTATGAAAAAAGGTTTAACAGAAATGGTTTTTATTTTGGACAGAAGCGGCTCCATGGCAGGGCTGGAAACGGATACAATCGGTGGATATAATTCAATGCTGGAAAAGCAGAAGGCGCTGGAAGGGGAAGCACTGGTATCCACAGTGCTCTTCGACCACAAAAGCACCGTCATCTGCGACCGTATGCCTTTGAGCAAAGTGCCGGCGATGACCGAGGAGGAATACTTTGTAAGAGGCTGCACAGCATTGCTGGATGCGGTAGGCGGGGCAATTCATCATATCGGAAATGTGCATAAATACGCTCGTGAGGATGACAGACCGGAGAAGACCGTCTTCGTAATAACCACGGACGGAATGGAAAATGCCAGCAAAGCCTACACCTACAGGCGCGTTCAGGAAATGATTAAAAAGCAGACCGAAAAATACGGCTGGGAGTTTCTTTTCCTGGGTGCCAAC
>JAQXLM010000093.1 GCA_029012125.1 Eubacteriaceae bacterium
GAGGAATATAAGCCTGACGACAAGGATAAGCATGATGATATAATTGAAGATGGGGACAATACTTCAGATGAGCCCGGAGGTGAACCCGCTGATGACCCTGCAGAAGAACCGGAGGATCCCGCTGATGATCCTGCAGAAGAACCGGAGGATCCCGGAGAGAATTCAGTAGGAGACGATCCTGGGGAGGAAGAGCCGGAGACTCCTGCAGATGACCCGGGAGTCAGCGATGAAGAGGAATCGAAACGTCCAACAATCATATGCAGCTTGCGTGACGGAGAAACCATAGACGGAGCTTTCCTTAGCTTTACTGTTAAGGGTATTTCATATAAAAACATGGTTCTGGGTTCCGGAGATATAGATGTAAAGCTGAACGGCAGCAAAATATACAGCTCCGGACAGAATAATGGTATCATAAGCTACAGAACCTCTGAAAACCTTAACGACGGCGAAAACGAAGTGGTTATAACAGCTGTTGACAAGGACGGAAATCAGACAACTGCCAGATACAATGTCATCATAAACAAGGAAGGCCCTCGTGAGGAAGCCGGAACCATGCGTGTGACTTTAAGCGCAGATGTTCTTAGCCTTGGAACCTTCTTTGATGTGGAAGTTCCTTTCTATGAAGGAGAGAATCTGCCGTATGTGGTAGATAGAGCATTCCAACAGGCAGGAATGAGATACAGTCATGCGGGAAGATTTGACTACGGTTTTTATCTTGACAGGGTATATATGACGGGAATCACCGAGGGATACCGCATACCTGATGCAATACAGGAGAAGCTGGATCAGGAGGGCATTACCTCCATGGGACATGATAGCGATTCTATCGGTGAGCAGGATTTTTATGAGCATTCCGGATGGATGTATATGCTTGACGGAGTGTTTACAGATGGTTTTTCAACCAAACCGGCGGAAGACGGATCCGAGATCAATCTGGTATTTACCTTAAACTATGGCAATGAATTCGACGGAACATGGTTTAACGGAAGCTGGTAGTAAACCCTATTGACATGATTAAACTTCAATGATATAGTGCATATGAAAGAATAAATAAAGGGTATGTTTCCCTATTATCAGGGACTAAGATGGAATCAGGTGAGAGACCTGAGCGGTGCCGCCACTGTAAGGATGTTGCATAAGATTTATCCACTGCCAAAGCGGGAAGGTTTTTATGTGTAAAGTCTGAGCCAGGAGACATGCATATCGCTTTAATCACTTCCAACGGTACATTGGCTGTGTGATTTTATTGAAACCACAAGGTGAAAACGGACCAAGGTTTAGAAATAAGCCCTGGTCTTTTTGATTGTCACATTTATCAAGGTACTGCAGATTCATATAAAAAAAGAGTTTTGAAAGGAGAAAAGTAATGAAGAAACACAACAGGCTGAAAAAAAGCTTATCGATGTTGCTGATACTTGCAATGGTATTAACAATGTCGCCTGTATCTGCCTTTGCATCAACTGCTGTTTCGGGGAACGAGACAAGGGATGCTTACGGCGTGGATACAGAATGGTACAATTATCGTAACAATCAGGAGAATAACGGTATTACAGACAGCAAGACCCCTATCGACCCTGACACTACATCGTTGAAATGGTCAGGTATATATGGGACAGGCTGGTCAGCTGCACCTACTCCACCCCTTATTCTGAATGGAAAAATATATGTTGGAATGTCGAATAAGGTTATAGAAATAGACAAGGAAACCGGTGAGAAGCTTAGGGAAAGCGATGCGATGATAGGCAATGTGGGCTTCGCAATGAATCCTATAACCTATGCAGACGGGAAAATATTCGTTCAGATTCAGAACGGTATCGTTCAGGCACTGGATCTGGACACCCTTACCTGCGTATGGCACACTCCGAAAATCGGAGGACAGACAGTTTCACCTATCAGTCACGTAACTATTGATGGAAAAGGATATGTTTACACAGGCATCTATACCGGTGAATCTGCAGACGGAAGCTACATCTGTTTCTCAACAGACGATTCCGACCTTACAGATGTGGATGAAACTAAAGGCGGAGGAAAAATCAAAGCTCTTAAGTGGAGATTTACTCCTGCAACCCAGCTGACAGAGGCAACAGAAAACGTAACAAGTGAGACATTTGATGAGGCACTGGCTGCAGCTGAAGACGTATCCAAGAGAGGCTTCTACTGGGCAGGTGCATATGTGACTGAAAAGTATGTTGCTGTAGGCTCAGACAATGGTGCTAAAGAAGAGAATCAGGGTGTTGGAGCAGTATTCTACACTCTCAATCCAATGACAGGAGAAGTAATTGACAGAATTACAGGCATCAAAGGTGACATCCGTACAACAACCGTATATGACAATGGCTATCTGTACTTTGCAACTAAAGGCGGAATCGTGTACAAAGCAAAGGTAAGCGAAGACGGCCATCTGTCAGATATAAGCAGTATCGACATTGCAGCAGCTACAGGAAACACCGGAGCTCAGGCAACTGCCTCACCATTAGTATATGGAAATAAAATCTACATGGGGCTGAAGGGACCGGGCGGTCAGTTAGATGCAGACGGAGGACATTCCTTCAAGGTAATTGACAACAGCGGAACTCTAACACAGGATTCAATCATGTATGAGATGCCTATTCCGGGCTATCCACAGGCAGCGGCACTGGCTACAACCGCTTACGTGAATGAAGATTTTGATGCTGACGGAAACGCTGACGGAAGAGTATACATATACTTTACATATAACGCTACTCCGGGTGGAATTTATTACTGCTATGATACAGCAGATCAGACCGAGTCCAAGGCAGACCAGACCGGTGCTCTGTATATTCCACCTGCAGACAAGCAGAACTACTGCAGCAGTACAATCTGTGCAGACAGAGAAGGAACTCTTTACTACAAGAATGACAGCTGCTATCTGATGGCAATTGAAAAGAATATTGCGAAGATAAACAACATCACAGTAACCGCTGAAGAAGGTAAGGAAATCAAATGGGATAAGGGTTTTGATCCTACAATCACAGAATACGAATTAACATACCCTGTGGAGAACCAGAAGGCAAAGATTTCCTTAGACCTTGCTGAGGGAATCAGCGCTACAATCGACGGCAAAGAGTACACCGGAGAGGTAGAGATTGATACACCTAAGGAAACTAAAACCGTTACGATTATAGCAAGCAGCAGTGACGATGAAAAGGATTATACTAAGGAATACACCTTAAAATTCAGAGCATTAAGTGATGATTCAAATCTTGGCGGAATAAAGGTATCTGGAACATCAAGTGCTTTTGGATCTTCCATAGATGCTATACCTGAATTTGATAGCGCAACTAAGGAATACTTTGCAGATGGATCAGTGTATGAAAAATTCTTGAGAGTCTGGCTGAAGAAATCAGATGCAAACGCTACAATAGAGGTTACCGGTGACAGCAACGTAAAAAAAATCGACGCTATTGCAGGAACAGCATCAACAGATGATTATGAAAGATGGAACGTATATAAGGTTGATCCTAATAAGAGTGCAGTTCTGGATGTTAAAGTAACCGCTGAAGACGGAAGAACAGTTTCTAATTACAAGGTCACATTGTATGGAAAAGAAAGTACGGAAGTTATTTCATCTGTACAGCAAGGCAATGGATTCCTTACACCGGTCGAAACTTTAGATGTAGGAGTATTTTTAGCCGAAAGCTACGGGTATGAAGATCAGGTTAGGGATGGAATTTCACCTCTTGACGTGCTAGTTGCGAAGCATGAGAAAAAATATGGTGACCAGTTCACAAAAGAGAATTGCTCTGAGTACCTTGAAATAGACTCTCAGTGGGGATCCGTAAGCAAAATGTTTGGAATGGAAGCATTTTCATCTGGTTTTGCTGTAAATGGTAGATATCCTAAGGATTCGGATGGCTACGGAACTACTATTACAACAACCAAACTAGAAGAAGGAGATAAGGTTCAGTTCTTCTTCTACCAGGATTTAGACGGATGGTCAGATAATATCTGTGAAATCAGTATTGATGAAGATATTCTGATTGCCGGAACAGCCATAGAGGCAAAACTTACAGGCTACAGCTACATGTGGTACGGACATGAAACAGATGAAAACATAGCGGCTCAGATTAATCCGATTTCAAATGCACAGTTTGCATTAATCGACGAAAACGGAGCAGTTACTCCTATTGAAGGTGCTGTTACCGATGAAGACGGATGTGCTACCTTCAGTATAGATGCTGCCGGTACATATCTGCTGACTGCTTATACAGAGCCAAGTGAAGACAATGGTCTGTCACCTTTAATCATGCCTGTTAAGAAGATTACAGTTCATAGCCACAGCTTTACTGAAGAAGTTGCGAAGGATGAAGCATTGACTTCACCGGCAACCTGTGAGAGCGATGCTGTGTATTTCAAGAGCTGCTCCTGCGGTGAAATCAGCACGACTGATACCTTCATTGCAGAAGGCACTGCCTTAGGACACAGCTTCACAAAATATGTGCCTGACGGAAATGCAACCTGTACAACAGACGGAACAAAGACTGCAGTGTGTGACAGAGAAGGCTGTGACGTA
>JAQXLM010000094.1 GCA_029012125.1 Eubacteriaceae bacterium
ATAATGCAAGATGTTATGAGATATGAAAAAGTATGTAAAGGAACATTTTTAGACAGACCAAACAGGTTTGTGGCCCATGTTATGATAGAGGGTCGAAAGGAAACAGTACATGTAAAAAATACAGGGAGATGTAAGGAACTGCTTGTCCCCGGTGCTGAAGTCTATCTGGAAGATTTCACTGAAAGAATGGGAACAAGAAAACTGAAATACTCTCTTATTGCAGTTCGCAAAGAGGGCAAGCTTATTAACATGGATTCTCAGGCCCCAAACCGTGTTGTTGAGGAAGCATTGGAAGATGGGACTATTGCTTTGCCCGGTATGGCAAAGCTGACTCTCATCCAGCGTGAAAAAACATACGGCGAATCACGTTTTGACTTCTACCTTGAGGACTGTCAGGGGGAAAAGGCATGGCTGGAGGTGAAGGGCGTTACCCTGGAAGACAGGGGGATTGTCCGATTTCCGGATGCTCCTACCGAGAGAGGTGTGAAGCATATAAACCAGCTTATCAAAGCCGTAAAGGAAGGGTACAAAGGATACATCTTATTTGTAGTTCAAATGGGTGATGTCAGGGTTTTCGAGCCTAATGATGAGACCCACAAGGCCTTCGGAGACAAGCTTAGGGAGGCAGAAGCCGGCAACGTAAAGGTTTTGGCGTATCAGTGCAATGTGGCTCCGGATGCACTTTCCGTAGAAAAAAAGGTGGAGAAAATTAATTTAAAAAATTTGAAAAATAGTGTTGACACACACTAATGTGTATGATAATATATTTCTTGCTTGACGCGAGGAAAACGATGCGGTAAGCAATGTGGCGGTGTAGCTTAGTTGGCTAGAGCGTCCGGTTCATACCCGGAAGGTCGGAGGTTCGACTCCTCTCGCCGCTACCATTTTTAAGCATGGGCGGTTAGCTCAGCTGGGAGAGCACCTGCCTTACAAGCAGGGGGTCACAGGTTCGAGCCCTGTACCGCCCACCATGCTTAATAGCTAATGCGGCCTGGTAGTTCAGTTGGTTAGAATGCCAGCCTGTCACGCTGGAGGTCGACGGTTCGAGCCCGTTCCAGGTCGCCAATTTTTAATAGGTATGGTTGAATGTATATTTTTAAATGATATGGAAACAATATGGTGGGTATCGTCAAGTGGTTAAGACCCAGGGTTGTGGCTCCTGTATACGTGGGTTCGAATCCCACTACCCACCCCATGTTGGGGTATCGCCAAGCGGTAAGGCAACGGATTCTGATTCCGTCATGCGCAGGTTCGAATCCTGCTACCCTAGCCAATTATTTGGATATCGAGAGATATCCGTCTTATGGCGACATAGCCAAGTGGTAAGGCAGAGGTCTGCAAAACCTTTATTCCCCAGTTCAAATCTGGGTGTCGCCTCCATGGAAAACTGCTGAGTATTCAGCAGTTTTTTATTGTTTTTGGTTAAATCTCAAGAGTAGGCTTTTATATGATGAAAACTGTAGAAGGATTTACAAGATCATATTTCATGTACTTCATAAGATGTTTGCAATGTGGGAGCAACATAATGAGAAATGTGCCATAGCGCCGCATTCATATCGGAAAAGGCTAAAATGCGCCATGTAATGCCGCATTCACGTGAGAAACAGCTGAATTGCGCCACATTTTGCCGCAATCATATTGAAAAAAGCCGAGTTGCGCCATGTTACTGTCCGGCCTTATTTTGTGATAACCAGGGATGACTCCAAAGTCTTCCGGCACAGCAATGGAACCCCATTGTTTTACAGGTAGAAAATGTAAACATGCCGCAACTTAATTAAAACCGTGAAGCTTGCGCCGTGTTATATCGTAAGCAATTCCAGTTCTGATTTGAGAATTTCGTAAGATAATATCTAGGAAGCCGGAAGGTGGCGCATTTGATGTTTTAATTTGGACTTTGCGGCAAAACATGCCGTTTTCGGATGCTTCTTTCAAAAAATGCGGCACGTACAATGAATTCACATCATTTCGCAGAGAAAAAGGTAACCTTCTTAAAATATGGTCTTCGAGAACTGGTTGGTCGAAAGTATATGCATTTAAATATAGAAAAAACTCTGAATCACTTGCTTGAGGTCAGAGCCTTTGTTTACAGTCTGAAATCGCTAGTTCACTAGTGGTTTTTATTGTTATAACGAAAATACCCTGTTCTGCAAAATGCGAACAGGGTATTTTCGGTTATTATCTTCAAAATATTAGGGAATTAGCATGTTTCGTTTGCCACGTCATCAATAATCATCTGAAGATCTTCACGGCATCCGCCGCATTTCTTTCCAATCTCCATAACCTGGCAAAGTTCCTTAAGGTCTCGGATTCCTTTTTCCTTTACAACGTCTTCAACTTCTCCGCGGGTAACACGATTGCAGAGGCAAACCATGTAGTCTCTGGATTTTCTGTCCATAATATCATCTCCTTTATAAAAACTCAATATATTTATTGTAATAAACTATTTCATTACTACCGCATAGAACCTGTTTTCTGATATTTAATGTGCCAGGATAATGCTTCCTCCAGAATGTGAGGCGTATGTTGTGCACCTGATGCACATGCTCTGTTGAAATAATCCATAAGCTTATCTCTATAGTCCGGATGAGCACAGTTGTTGATTATTTTCACAGCTCTTTCCTTAGGACTGCAGCCTCTAAGGTCAGCATAGCCCTGTTCGGTAACCACTACCATAACGTCATGTTCTGTGTGATCAACATGAGATACCATAGGTACTATTGATGAAATATCACCATTCTTAGCAAGAGAAGCGGTTGTAAAAATTGTGATAGCTCCGTTTCTGGCAAAGTCTCCGCTGCCTCCGATACCGTTCATAATACCTGAGCCCATTACATGGGTTGAGTTTACATTACCGTAGATGTCAATCTCCAGGGCAGTATTCATAGCGATTATTCCAAGTCTTCTTGCAATCTCTGGGTTATTACTTATTTCCTGAGGTCTGAAGATAAGCTTGCCTTTGTACAAATCGACTTCCCGGTCAAACCTTTCCTTCATTTCAGGTGAAGGAGATACGGCGGTAGTCGATGCACAGGTTACTTTACCGGCCTTTATCAGCTCCAGCATGGAGTCCTGAACGACTTCGGTATAGCATGTCAGATCGTGAAAATCTGAGTCAAGCAAGCCATACAGAACTGCATTGGCAACGCTTCCTACACCTGACTGCAATGGAAGAAGTGTATCGGTCAGCCTTCCGGCTTCAACCTCGCCTTCTAGGAATTTGATAATATTAGCGGCAATAGCCTTGGAGTTATCGTCTATGGCTGTCAACGGTCTGGTACGGTCCTGCAAATCCGTAATTACTATTGCAGCGATTTTATCAAAACCACATTCTATGTAAGGCTTACCGATAATATCATTGGCTTTAGTTATATTAATCGGCTTTCTGTTAGGAGGATTATCCATAACCAGACAGTCGTGCATTCCTTCCAGTTCAATAGGCTGATGAAGATTCAACTCGATTATAACCTTGTCTGCCTGCTTCACGAAAGAAGGTGTGTTGCCTACAGCTGTTGTCGGAATAATATTGCCGTCCTCTGTAATGGCAAGGGCCTCAACGATAGCAACATTCACTTTTGGTAAAACACCATAATTGACATACTGAGTGGAATGAGAAAGATGCATATCATCGTATTCCACTTCACCGTTGTTTATTGCTTTTCGAATTACCGGATTGGTAAGATAAGGCAGCCTCTTTCTGATAGCGCCTACTTCGGTTAAAGCTGTATCTATTTCAACACCTACTGATGCACCTGAGTAAACGTCCACCTTAATCTTTTCTCCATTCCTTACTCTCTCTGCAAGAGCAAGAGGAACAGCCTTGGGGTATCCTGATGGGGTAAAACCACTGACACCGATAACCATCCCGTCATCAATAAGCTCTGCGGCATGGTCAGCAGTAGTAATCAAGTCATAAGCTTTTTCGTTTCTGAGCCTTTCTTTAATTCGGCTATCTAATTCCATTGTTTCTGCCTCCTAATTGTATCTGTTTTTGATAACATTTTCAATATATCATCCCTACGATAAAAATGCTAGGCAATAATGAGGTAAAACAATTTGTGTACAAAAAAGAGAAAAAGACAAAATCCCTGATACACCAAAGGATATTGTCTTTTGTTTTTTACTCTTCGTGACTGTCCACTTCCGAAAGAACTCTGTTGTACTCGGCAAAGATGGCATTTTTTATCTTGGTTCTTGTTTCGGATGAAAGTGGGTGAGCAACATCACGGTAGTCGCCTTCTGCAACCTTACGGCTAGGCATTGCTACAAAAGCACCGTTTTGCCCGTCAATAATTTTGATATCATGTACTACAAACTCATCGTCAAATGTTACAGAAGCAATTGCTTTCATTTTACCTTCATCTGACACTTTTCGAATTCTTACATCTGTAATTTCCATGTACACGCCACCCTTCCTATTAAAATTTATAGCTAATTATACTATGGTGTAAATTTTTTTTCAAGAAAATATTTTATGTTTTACCTAAAAATAAGACTAATACAGCTTGTAATTTATACCAGTTGGAAATATAAAATAATTTTGAGAAATTTGTTAAACAGAGCACATTTTACTGAAAAATATGTTATACTAACTTTAGCTGAGTTTTGGAGGAAATAACTAATGATCAATCTAACAGATTATAGGAATATACATTGCATTGGAATTGGAGGGGTAGGAGTATCTGCTATTGCGGAGATTCTTCTATCCAGAGGATATAAAGTATCAGGCTCTGACATGAAGGCATCTGACATTACAGAAAGACTAGCTGAAAAGGGCATTAAGGTTTTTATCGGACATGCTCGTGAGAATGTGGAGGAGGCTGATCTTATTGTTTATTCTGCAGCTATTGCCGAAGAAAACCCTGAGATAATCAGAGCAAGAGAGAAGAACATTCCATTGGCAAGCAGAGCTGAGATTCTGGGAGTTTTGATGGATGATTTTAAGAACAGCATCGCCATCAGCGGCACCCACGGAAAGACTACAACCACATCGATGGTTTCCCTTATTCTTGAACATGCCAAGCTGGAGCCTACAATTCTTGTTGGCGGCAACCTGGCTGAGATAGGTGGAAATGTTAAGGTTGGAAAGAGCGAATTCTTTGTTACAGAGGCTTGTGAGTACAGAGACAGCTTTCTTCAGCTGAGACCGAGAATAGAAGTTATTCTGAATATCGATTCGGATCATCTTGATTACTTCAAGGATATTGACCATATCGTAAGCTCCTTCAGGAAGTTTACCAGACTGGTTCCGGAGGGAGGCAGAATCATTGCTTATGATGCCAATCCTTTTGTCAGACAGATTATTGATGATATTCCTGAAACAGTAACCTTCGGTTATAATGAGAATTGTGATTATTACATTACCGATGTGGAATTTGATGAAAACGGATTACCTTCTTTTAATCTGAGATATTCCGGTGAAGATATCGGTAGAATAAAACTGACCATGCCGGGCGAGCACAATATTCTAAATGCAGTGGCCGCTTTTGCGTGTTGCCATCAGTTAGGTGTTGAGCCTGCTGTAATTATTGACACCTTAAGCAGCTTTACAGGAACGCAGAGAAGATTCGATGTTGTGGGAACAACATCAAAGGGTGTGAAGATTGTAGACGATTATGCTCATCATCCTACGGAAATAAGGGCAACCCTGTCCGCAGCCTCCAACATTCCTAATAACAGACTGTGGTGCCTGTTCCAGCCGCACACATATACCAGAACTCTGGCACTGTATGATGAATTTGCGGACAGCTTCGGTGATGCTGATGTGCTGGTTATGGCAAAGATTTACGCGGCTAGAGAGAAGGACATTTACAAGGTTTCATCTCAGGCTCTTGCAGAGGAAATTAAGAGAAAACATCCGGATAAGGAAGTATATTATTTTGATACACTGGAAGAGATAGCTGATTTTGTTAAGGCAAATACGGAGCCGAAGGATCTGGTTATCACTATGGGAGCAGGAGATATATATAAAGTAGGCGAAATGGTAATCGCAGAATAGGCAGGATTCTATGACATTTGAAGAATATAAGACAAAAGAGGAAAAAAGAATTAACATTGCATTGGGACATATGGAAAAGGGCGTGGAATTCGTCGATATAAACACTGCATATATCGATGAGAGTGTGGAAATAGGCGAAGGAACTTTGATTGGCCCATGCGTAACCCTTGAGGGGAAAACCGTTATAGGGAAAAACTGCAGAATATATCAGAACACACGAATCAAGGATTCTGTTATAAATGACGGAGTTGAAATCACAAGCTCTGTTGTGCTGGAAAGCAGTATTGGAGAAAAAACCAAGGTCGGACCTTTTGCATATCTGAGACCTAACAGCAGAATAGGCAAGGAGTGTAAGGTTGGCGACTTTGTTGAGGTGAAGAACTCCACATTCGGCGACGGAACCAAAGCGTCTCATTTGACCTACATCGGAGACTCTGACGTGGGAAACAACGTAAATATGGGATGTGGTGTTGTTTTTGTAAACTACGACGGAACCAATAAGTATCGTTGCACTGTAGGCGACGGAGCTTTTATCGGTTGTAATTCCAATCTGATTTCACCGGTTACTGTAGAATCAGGTGCATATGTGGCTGCAGGAAGTACAGTTACCGATAACGTCCCAGAAGATGCACTGTGCATTGCCAGAGCAAGACAGACTAACATCAACGGCTGGGCAGCAAAGAAAGGCTTATATAGAAAAAAATAAACATAACAACAAATGAAACAAGAAAGAAGAGGTAAAGGAAAATGAACAGCAGCGTGTTCGCAGACTACAAAATCTTTGCGGGAAATTCCAACATCAAACTTGCAGAAGAAATTGCTTCGATTCTGGGCAAGCCACTAGGCAAGGCAACGGTAAAGAAGTTCAGTGACGGAGAAATCTCTGTAAGCTTATGGGAAACTGTAAGAGGATGCGATGTTTACATCGTTCAGTCAACAAGTGATCCTGTAAATGACAACCTTATGGAAATCCTTATTATGATTGATTCCATCAAGAGAGCTTCAGCAGGAAGAATCAACGTGGTAATGCCATACTACGGATATGCTCGTCAGGACAGAAAGGCAAAAGCCAGAGATCCGATTACAGCTAAGCTTGTTGCTGATTTACTTCAGGCAGCAGGAGCTGACAGAGTTATTACTATGGACCTGCATGCAAATCAGATTCAGGGATACTTCGATATTCCGGTTGACCATCTGGTTGGTATGCCGATTATCGCAAAATACTTCCTGGAAAAGAAACTGGACGATCTTGTAGTAGTATCTCCTGACCACGGAAGTGTAACAAGAGCAAGAAACCTTGCACAGATTTTAAACTGCCCAATCGCTATTGTTGACAAGAGAAGACCTGAACCAAACAAAAGCGAAATCATGAACATTATCGGTAATATCGAAGGAAAGAACTGCATCATCCTGGATGATATGATCGATACTGCGGGAACTATCTGTAACGCTGCAAATGCTATTAAGGACATGGGAGCAAAGGCTGTATTTGCCGGAGCTACTCATGCAGTCCTATCCGGTCCTGCAATTGAAAGACTTGACCAGTCAGCTATTGAAGAACTGGTATTACTTAACACAATTGATATGCCTGAAGAAAAGGTTATCGACAAGATGACTTTCTTATCAGTTGGACCTCTGTTTGCTGATGCTATGGCAAGAATTCACAGCAACGAGTCAATCAGTACATTATTTGAGGTAAACTAAATATGTATGTCATTGCCGGTCTGGGAAACCCGGGGAAAAAATATGAAAACACGAGACATAATATGGGTTTCATAACAGTAGACCAGCTTGCGGAAAAACATAACATTAAAGTAGATAAACTTAAATTTAAGGCTTTGGTCGGCGAGGGTAGAATCGCCGGCCAAAAAGTTTTACTGGTGAAGCCTCAGACTTATATGAATTTAAGTGGTGAATCCATAAGACAGATCATGAACTTCTACAAGCTGGAACCGAAGGAGCTTACCGTTATCTATGATGATATGGATATAGATGTAGGCAGTATTAGAATACGCAAATTTGGAAGTGCCGGTACACACAACGGTATGAAATCTGTTGTGCAGCAGTTGGGTTCAGACCGATTCCCAAGAATCAGGGTGGGAATCGGAAACCGGAATAAGGGGGATACAATTGACTTTGTTCTTGGCGGTTTCAGAAAAGAAGAAGTACCGCTTCTGGAGGAAGCTGTTACTACAGCTGTACAGGCTATAGAATGTATGCTTGAAGCTGACATAGATATAGCTATGAATAAATATAATACTAAGAAAAGGCAAAAAAAAGACGATGAGTAAAAAGGGAATTGTAAACATATCCGGAGTATCGGAAAGTCGATCAGCATATGTCATTTCCCAGCTTGCAAAAGAAGAAGGACAAAGCTTAATTATTACGGCAACGAAATCCAGAGCCGACAGGTTAGCTTCAGATCTTTCTTTTTTTTCTGACCGGGAAATACTTGTATTGCCAACGGAGGATCAGGTCTTTCTGCGCTATGAAGCAAAGAACCACGATCAGCTGATCGAAAGACTGAAAATACTTAAGGCGCTAAGAACCAATGAGGAATGTATTGTAATAGCGCCTGTTTCTGCTGCCGTAAAAAAGATTACACCCCATAAAAATTTTGAAAACCATTCATTAAAGCTTCAGATGGGCGACGACATAAGCATTGAAAATCTGAAAGAAAACCTGGTCAAGCTGGGATATGAAAGAATGAACCTGGTTGAAGGCAGGGGTGAATTCTCCATTCGTGGTGGCATAATAGATATTTTTACGCCGGACGGAGAAAACCCTTACAGAATCGAACTCTTTGATACGGAAGTAGACTCCATCAGAAGCTTTGATATTGACAGCCAGCGTTCCATTGAGAACCTTAAATATATAGAAATATATCCCGCTGAACAGATGCTTGGAGATAAGCAGATATTTGAAGATGCATCAAAGCTTCTTCACAAGGAATACTCCGCACAAATAAAAAAACTTGAAAAAAACCCTGAAACCGCAGAAGCAGCAGAGCATCTGACAAAGAGAAGAAACGAGCTGTGCGAATACATTACGCAGGTCTCAAACCTGCAAATGCTGGAAAACTATCTTCATTATTTCTATGATGAAACTGAATATCTGTGGGACTATATGGAGTCGGGAAACATCATCATAGATGACCCTGACAGAATATGCGACTTTCTGGATGCACGAAGCGCTGAAATTAGAGATGATTTCAAGGTTATGCTGGAAAGAGGTCAGGTAATCCCTAAAGACCTTGAGCTTATAAGCGACAAGGAAGACTTCCTAAAAGTATACCGTCGTGATTCAGTTTATCTTCTTACTCCTTTTCCGAAGGCAGTTAAAGGGGTTGAAACCTACAGCAGTATTCAGAATCTGAACAGCAGGCAGATGATTTCCTTTAACGGGCGCATGGATGTTCTTGAAAGTGAACTGAAAAGCTATGTAAGGAAAAAATACAGAATAATAATTGTTCTTTCAAGTAAGGAGCGTATTGAAAATCTTAAGGATTTCATCGAGCGAATAGGTTTACTGGGCAGGGTGGAATTTGCAGAAGGAAAGCTCTCTGCCGGAATGGATTTCCCGGAGAGTCGACTTTGTTATATATGTGAAAATGATATTTTTCCGGGATCAAAGACGACAAATAGAAGAAAGAAGGCTCGCAAAAACAAGCAGTCACAGATGCAGTCCTTCGCTGACCTGCAGAAGGGGGATTATGTTGTTCATGAAAATCACGGAATAGGACGCTTTCTGGGCATAGAAGAACTGGTAGTTCAGGGAAATAAAAAAGACTATCTGAAGATTAAATATGCCGGAGACGACATGCTTTATGTTCCTGTTGAACAGATGGATATTGTCCAGAAGTATATTGGCAGCGACGGAGCCACTCCTAAGATTAACAAACTTTCCGGTAGCGAGTGGAAGGTTACCAAAGCTAAAGCCAAGGCTGCTATTGCAGAAATGGCATCTGAACTTCTGGACCTTTATGCAAAGCGAAAGATGAAAAAAGGCTACAGCTTTGAGAAGGATACTGTATGGCAAAAGGAATTTGAAGATGCCTTTCCATATGAGGAAACGGATGATCAGCTCCGTTCAGTGGAGGAGATAAAGGATGATATGGAACGTCCTGTTGCCATGGATAGACTTTTGTGCGGAGATGTAGGCTTTGGTAAGACAGAGGTTGCGGCAAGAGCACTATTCAAATGCATTGCAGAGGGAAAACAGGCAGCAGTCCTTGTTCCTACTACTATCCTTGCAAATCAGCACTACTATACATTAAAGGACCGTTTTGAACAGTTCCCTTGCAAGGTGGAGATGCTATCCCGATTCCGTTCAGAAAAGCAACAGAATACCATTATTGAACAGGTGGCCAGAGGACAGGTGGACCTTATTATAGGTACTCATAGACTTTTATCAGATGATGTGAAATTCAAGGATCTGGGACTTCTGGTAATAGACGAGGAACAGCGTTTCGGAGTTGCTCATAAAGAAAAAATCAAAATGATGAAGGCAAACGTAGACGTACTTACTTTATCAGCTACACCTATACCGAGAACTTTGAATATGTCTCTGACAGGTATCAAAGATATGAGCCTGATAGAGGAACCGCCGGAGGAACGCTTCCCGGTACAGACCTATGTTCTCGAATACGATGATTTAACTCTTAAGGAAGTAATAACCAGGGAACTTGGTCGAGGCGGCCAGGTTTATGTTGTATATAATCGTGTCAGAGGCATTAACAAGATAGCGGAGAATATCAGAAACCTTGTTCCTGAAGCAAAAGTAGCTGTAGGTCACGGTCAGATGAATGAGCATATGCTTGAAGACGTAATGCTCAGCTTTATAAACGGTGAGCACAATGTACTTGTGGCTACAACGATTATTGAATCGGGTATCGATATTCCAAATGCAAATACAATGGTAATATTAGATGCTGACAGATACGGATTATCCCAGCTGTACCAGTTAAGAGGAAGAGTAGGCAGATCTAACAGAATGGCATATGCTTACCTGATGTATCAGAAGGATAAGGTACTGACAGAGGTTGCAGAGAAGAGACTTAAGGCAATCAAAGAATTTACCGAGTTTGGTGCCGGTTTCAAGGTTGCCATGAGAGATATGGAAATCAGAGGCGCCGGTAATCTTCTTGGCAGTCAGCAAAGTGGTCATATGATGAATATCGGGTACGAGTTGTATTGCAAACTGGTGGATGACGCAATTCGAGGCCTTCAGGGCGAAATTGTAACAGAACGTGAGGAAGAGGTTTCCATTGAGATTATGACTACAGCCAATATTCCAAATTGGTATATTGAGGATGAGACTCTGAAGCTGCAGATGTACAAGAAAATTGCAACTGTCGTGTCTGAAGAGGATGGAGATGAACTTTTAGATGAAATGCTTGACAGATTTGGCGATGTTCCGAGAGAAACCATTAATCTGGTGAGAATTTCAAGAATCCGAAGCCTTGCTGAGACATTGGCAATTGTAAAAATTACCGAGCAGGCAGGTAAGATTGTTGTTCAGTTTGGAGAAAAAAACGTTCTGACAGGTTTTTCACTGATGAATGTTAACCAGGTCTTCGGAATGAATGCTTTTGTTCACGGAGGCAGAGAACCGTTTATCAGGTTGACCACAAAGCCTATGGATAAGCTGGAGGATACCATTAAACTTCTGGAAGTATTGAAGGATAACAGAAAAGAATAATAAAAGGGGAGCAGCATGAACTGCTCCTTTTATTTTAACGCCTAAACCGGCACCTAACTGTAAAGCTGCTTGGCTATAAAGTCGGCACCGATTTGAGCGATTTTGGCCTCTGAGTCGCTGAAGGATTTATTCTCTCCGGACAGTAAAACAATGGAACCTATTGCATCTCCATGGGAAAGGATGGGAACAATAATTCTATCTGAGCTATTGAACTTTTCCTTTCTCTGAATATATGAATCAAGCTCACTGTCAATCTTGCTGTTTCCGAACTGTTTTCTCTCCTTACCGGATGCGGCAATAAAAGCATCAGTATCGGAAATGGCCACAGTACATCCTAAAGTTGAAGCAACTGTTTCGGCAAATTCTGTGGCAATCTGATTCATATCGTTAATAGGTGAATATTTTTTTAGAACTATTTCTCCGGTATTTCCGGTATATATTTCAAGAGGGTCACCCTCTCTGATTCTCAATATTCTTCTGATTTCCTTAGGGACTACCACTCTGCCTAAATCATCAATTCTTCTGACTATTCCTGTCGCCTTCATGTAACATTCGCTCCTTTACTTTTGTTGGTAGAGGTAGTTTTTGCACCCCAAGGAAAAATATACATTTGGATGAAAGAGAGTGGTTGGAAATAATTGAAAAAAGCCTGCCATGATAAAATCAAATTCGTTTTACCATAGCAGGCTTTAATTTTGTTTAAAAAAGTTTAATTAACTTACCAGCTGAATGAAACTCCAGAACAGCTTCAGACCATAGAATATGATTACAGCACCACAGATAATATTGATTACGCGAAGAGTTTTATCTGTAATTTTTGCGCTGAATAAGGATATCACAGTTGAAATTCCAAGGAACCACATAACCGATGCTGAAGCAAATCCTCCAACAAAGAAAAAGTCTGTTCCTGCCGGTAGTGTTGCTTTAAACGCTCCCAGCATCATAGTACCGTCGATAAGAGCCTGAGGATTAAACCAGGTTACAACGCAGGCTGTGGTTGCAACTTTTACAAGAGGTATGTCAACCTTCGTGCTGGTATCCATGGTGTCCTTTGCTCTGATCAGACCGATACCAATCCAAACCACGATTACACTTCCCACCAACAGAACACCAAGCTCTAGAAGCTTTGATGCCTGCATGATTGCTCCAACTCCAAAGAAGCATGCAAGCCCGAGAGTTACATCGAAGAAAATGACAATCAAAGCTGTCAGATATACTCTTTTCTTTGGCTGTGTTAAGGCCGTGTTAATAACGAAAAGATTCTGAAGACCTATAGGCGCAACGTATGCCAGACCCATAGTCAATCCCTGTAAGTAGATGTCCATTATCAGTATTTACTCCTTTTTTCTTATCTGATATAATTTAACTAGATTATAGCACTGAAAATATAGGTATGCAATTACGCATATAATAATTATATAGTAAGGAGAAACTTACCATGTTTAAAACACATTATGATTGCCCATGTCTTGAAACATGTCCTTTACATTATGCAATGCAGATTATCGGGGGAAAATGGAAAATGCAGATTCTCTGCATGCTTAACAACAAGGGAAGTATGAGATATAACACTTTGAAGAAACGACTTGACGGAATATCAAATACAGTCCTTGCTAACGCCCTGAAAGAACTGGAGCAGAGCGGATTAATCGAAAGAACCGAGTATCTGGAGGTTCCTGTCCGTGTAGAGTATTCAGTGACGGAGAAATGTGATAAGCTGATGCCCGTTCTGGATGCTTTCAGTGAATGGGGAGAAGAAATGCAAAAATATTGATATCTTAAGAATTATTATGATATAATACTTTGTTAGTTGAATTTACCAAATTGTCAAAAGAAAAGGAATGAAAGATATGCTTTTTAATAAAATCACACTTTTAAATGAGAATTTTGAAATTGAAAGGGATATGTATGTAGGGGTTAAGGATGATCGTATTGCATATATTGGAAAAGAAAAGCCTGAAGGTGATTTCGGTGAGGAATACGATGGAAAGAACAGATTGCTTATGCCCGGATTTTACAATGCACACGCACATTCTCCAATGTCACTGATGCGTGGATACGGAGAGAATCTGGTTCTTCAGGATTGGCTGACGACCAAGATTTTTCCTTTCGAAGATCAGCTTGACAGCAATGCTGTTTACTGGGGCACTCTGCTGTGCATGGCTGAATCGTTGAAATATGGAATAGTATCTTCATCGGATATGTACTATTTCATACCTGATATGGTAAATGCCGTTATGGACAGTGGTGCCAAATCTAACATTTCAAGATCCATTGCTAATCCCATGGGTATACCTTATGATGAGCTTCCTTCAATTGAGGAAGCAAAGGAATCACTCCGGTATCATGGATACGGAAACGGCAGAATTCTTATAGACACAAGTCTTCACGCAGAATATACAAACAATGTAGAAACGGCTACACGACTGGCTGAGTTTACCAAAGAGGCGGGTGCAATAATGCACGTTCATTGTTCAGAAACAAAGCTTGAACATGACGAATGCAAATCCAGACACGGAAAGACTCCGGCACAGTTCTATAATGACTGTGGTCTCTTCGACGGCCCTGCACTGGCTGCTCACTGCGTATGGTGTGAAGAAGAAGATTTGATTATTTTCAGGGAAAAGGGAGTTAGTGTTGCGACCAATCCTATGAGCAATCTAAAGCTTGCCAGTGGAATCTGTGATGTAACAGAAATGCAGAAAATGGGCATTAATGTTGCACTTGGAACAGACAGCGTATCAAGCAATAATAACCTGAATTTCTTTGAAGAAATGAAGGTTATGGCAACACTGGCAAAGGTAAAGAAAATGGATCCGACAGTTATTACACCTAAGGAAGCTTTGATGATGGCAACCCTTAATGGGGCTAAGGCTCAGGGAAGAGCAGACTGCGGTTGTATAGCACTAGGTAACAAGGCAGACATGATTGTTCTACGCACAGATACTCCAAATATGCATCCTGTACATAACATGCTCAATAACCTGGTATACTCAGCAAGCAGTGGAGATATCAGCATGACCATCGTTGATGGCAAAGTTTTATACAAGGATGGAGAGTATACTACAATCGATATTGAAAAAACTATATTTGAAGCAGAAGTGGCTACAGAAAAGATTTTGAAGAAGCTGTAACATTTAGGGAAAGTGAAGGGAAAATGTCTAGTAAAGGAAATAAGTTTATTAAAGGTGCAGCAATCTTAGGAATTGCAGGTGTTATCATTAAATTCCTGGGTGCGCTGTTCAGAATACCTCTTACCAATTGGATTGGTGATGAGGGAATGTCATATTACGGTGTTGCATACACCATATATTCAGCATTGCTGGTACTTTCAACAGCAGGTATTCCGGTTGCCATTTCCAGAATGGTATCGGAGAGAATTGCAACGGGTGAGTATTTGAACGCTCACAAGGTATTCAAGGTTGCGACAGCACTGATGTTTGGCATAGGTGTGTTTTCATTTGCAATATGCTTCTTCGGTGGAGACCTGCTCACTGAGGCACTTAAGAATCCTGAAGCGGCACTTGCCGTAAAGGCTATCGCACCGGCACTGCTTTTTGTGCCGATAATGTCATCGTTCAGAGGATATTTTCAGGGAAGACAGAATATGAATCCTACAGCTGTTTCACAGATGCTTGAACAGCTGGTAAGAGTAGTTTTCGGACTTGCACTGGCATATTTCTTTATGAAAAATAGCCTGATTAAGGCTGCAGCGGGAGCATCCTTCGGTGCATCTGCAGGATCACTGGCAGGACTTTTGACAATCGTTCTGATATATTTGCTTAACCGCAAGATTATCCATAAGAAAAATCAGATGCACAGTTTAAACACTGAATCCACAAGTGTGATACTGAAGAAAATCATCATTATTGCAGTACCTATTATCATCGGAAGTGAAATATTACCAATGATGTCTGTAATAGATACGAGCATAATAATGAGGAGACTTCAGGATACAGGCTGGACATATGAGGAAGCAAAGGCGCTATACGGCCAGTTGAGTGGATTCTGCAATTCACTGATTGCATTCCCGCAGGTGTTTACACAGGCGGTGGCTGTAAGCCTTGTTCCTGCAATAGCTTCATCTTTCAGTATGGATGACCATAAATCTGTACAGACCAACATTCAGTTGGGCTACAGAACTACCATGATAATGGCTTTCCCATGCGCAGTTGGTATTTTTGTTCTTGCACAGCCAATCCTGCTGATGCTGTATCCTGCGCAGCAGGCAAGTGCAATGTCAGCAGTTCCTACTCTGATGATCATGGCAATAAGCGTTGTATTCCTAGCAATTGACCAGACTTCTACAGGAGTACTGCAAGCAATAGGAAAGCAGACTCTTCCTGTAGTAAACCTGTTTATAGGATGTCTGGGTAAGATTGTGATAACATATGTTCTTGTAGGAGTCCATTCAGTGAATATTAAGGGTGCTGCAATAGGAACAATCTTTGCGTTCGTAGTGTCTATGGCTCTGAACAACATTGCTATAAAGAAGTATACCGGTACCAAGATGAATTACGATATTACTTATGTCAGACCTTTTGTGGCTTCTGCACTTATGGGAGTATGCGCTTTTGCAATTCACAGGCTGTTTGTCGGATTCCTGGGAAACAGTATAGCTACACTGTTTGCAATCATGGTTGCAGTAGTTGTTTATGTGGTTTTAATCTTCGCTCTGAAGGCGATTACATTGGAAGAAGTGAAGACCATGCCGGGTGGAACAAAGCTGGTAAAGATACTGATGAAATTTTTCAAATAGGTAAAAAGGTATTGACAAAACCATTGAAAAATGGCAAAATACAAAGGCAAAGTTGACTAGACGTAAGGAGGAATTATAATGAACAAAGCGGAATTAGTTGCTGCAGTTGCAGAAAAAACAAACTTTACTAAAAAAGATGCAGAATTAGCACTTAATGCAGTGTTAGCAAGTGTAGAAGATGCCCTGGTTAAGGGAGATAAAGTACAGTTAATCGGATTCGGTACTTTTGAAACAAGAGAAAGAAAAGCTAGACAGGGAAGAAACCCTAGAAAGCCTGAAGAAGTAATTGAAATCGCTGCTTCAAAAGCACCAGTATTCAAGGCTGGTAAGGCTCTTAAGGATGCAGTAAACAAATAAGCGACGAAAACTATAAGGACAACCTTTAAATACGGTTGTCCTTTTTTATAAAACCATACATTGGAGTTAAGATTATGAGAATAGATAAGTTTTTAAAAAATTCACGATTAATTAAAAGAAGAACAGTGGCAAAGGACGCCTGCGATCAGGAACGAGTTTCTGTTAACGGAAAAATTGTAAAAGCCGGTGCTGAAGTTAAGGTTGGTGATGAGATTCACATTGAATTCGGAAACAGTTCCATTACTGCCAGAGTTCTAAAGCTTACCGAATCCTGCAAAAAGGAAGATGCAGCAGGAATGTATGAAATAATCGACTAAAAAATATTGGACAACCCTGGTTTTTCATTAGCCTTCAGGGAGTTGAGCTGTTCTTTCAGGGAAAGAACCTCACCACGAGCATTAGAGGCATCTTCCTCATCTATATATTCCAGGGCTCGCGCAAAAGAGGCATCTGTGCTGTTGACGTTTTCGGTATCCAGAAAGAAAAGTGCAGCCCTTCTATACTTATGCCAGTCTTTATACTGTTTTTCAAATTCGGTTCGAGCGGTTTCCCAGTCATCATCTTTGATAGCCGGAATAACCGTATCCTCACAGGAGGTTTTCATTTTATCCAGAGCGTCATCTGAATAATTGTAATACACGATCCATATGCCGACAACAAGACTTAAAGATATAATTGATACTATCAGGGCACGCACTATATCGCCTCCTTTGAAAAATCTTCGTTATCCGGTGGATTTGGATAAACATGAATTTGTGAATTTCCATCATAGAAAGCAACAAATACATCTTCTATGTTTTCTATTCCGCGAATCTGAAGAGCTGCATAAAGCTTGTCCATATCACTGCCTGCCTTAAGCAGATTGTTTTTATAAATCTTACCATCATTAATGACAACCACAGGCAGTGCCTGCTGTTGAGTGGTTGTTATCACAGAAAGTTCACCATTGGATTCCATTATTGCATACATAACATCCGACAGAGAAGGGCAATCCTTCAGCCTAAGCTGTTCCATCAGATTATTGATGGTTATTCTTTGACGTCGTAATTCCTTAACGTTAAGTTTGCCCTGATCCACAAGAAGAACAGGCTTGCCATCAATAATGTTTCTTACTACGCCGCTTTTTGTCGAAAGAAAAGATAACAGAATCTGCAGAAACATAAGAGTAAATATGGCAATTATGCCGTTAGCCAGTGATGCTGTAGGTGAATCGATGGGAATCGATGCTAACTCTGCAATCATAAAAACTACCACCAGCTGAAACGGTGACATTTTCGAAAGCTCTGAACTGCCCATTATCCTTATGGCAAATAAGACAATGGCGTAGAGAATCATGGTTCTAAATAATACTATTATCAAATCAGACCTCCTAATGAAAAAATATAATATTGTTATTGTTACCTTTTGTTGGTTTTGATATACTTAAGTACTAAGAAATGAGCAGGACAATTACTATGAAAGAATCATCAAAGTTTAAAATTATATATGCCTTTAACTTTGCGGCGATGGGTGCCCTGGTACCTTTATTGGGACAGTATTTAAGCAGTATAGGCTTCACCGGTACTCAAATAGGTGTCATCACATCCCTTGGTACTACTATGGCTGTATTTGGCTCTACTTTCTGGGGAAAGGTGTTCTCAAATGCCAGAGACGAGCGCAAGGTAATCCTGTTGCTATGCTTAACTACAGCAATTATGGGAATATCCAGTTCAATGGCAGGAACATTCCTGGTTTTTGCTGTGATGTATGGAATTATGTATTTCTTCCAGGGACCTATAATGGGACTGAATGATGCAATTGTTTTGTCAACAGGAACGGAATATGCCAGCATAAGATTATGGGGAGCTATCGGCTATTCAATCTCTGTATTCGTCGGAGGCAGAATCGGACAGTATCTGGGATTGGGTAACATTTTCTATATCTATGCCTGTGCATTTGCTATCGGAGGACTTCTTATTCTCACCATTAAGCCGAACAAAGATATAACAGCTGTAAAGACCGGCTCAGAAACCAGTCCTGCCGTAGAAAGCAAAGGTGAGAAGGTGGGATATGGTCAGCTTCTAAAAGAAAAAAAGGCGGTCAGGCTGATTATCTGTGGTGCATTCATTATAGGAAGCACCATGGGACATAATACATATTTCAGCTTTCTGTACAGAGATGGAGGGGGAAGTTTATCCGGTGTCGGAACCATTTTTCTTCTTATGGCAGGAAGTGAGGCTTTGTTTATGCCACTGGCACCGTGGCTTTCAAGAAAGTTTACTCAGGAAAAGGTTTTGCTGTTTGCAATGATACTGGCGACACTTCGCTTTGGATGGTATGCGACAGGACCGTCATGCACAGCTCTGACAGCAACATTTTTCATACAGGGAATTGTTAACGGTTTAATTCTTGTTGAACAGGTAAAATACCTCTCACGCCTGGTTAATCCTAGGCTTATTGGCATTGCCATGGCAGCATACTATGCAATCTGCTCCAACGGGGGAGTTATCGTTGCCAACTTCCTGGGAGGAGCTGCACTGGAGCATTTCGGAAGTTGTGGAACATACGCTCTGTTCAGCTTGTTCAACTTAACCGCAGTGATACTGTACATAGCATTTGGCCTGCATAAATCAGAAAAACAGTAGATTGTGATATTGTCAGTTTCTTATATATACAAAAGACGTTTTATATTTCAGGAAATACCAAAAACCCCCTTGACTGAGGGGAGAATATGTGGTAAGGTTATGAACTGTTAAGCGGTAAAACCGGTTTCAGAAAAGAAACAGGGCTTGCCGACTGACAAACATCATGCCTGCCGGCTGCAAATCTAGACTTTAGGAAAATG
>JAQXLM010000095.1 GCA_029012125.1 Eubacteriaceae bacterium
GTGTCATCGGGGACTCCGCAGGGCAGCCTGAACAGAAAAAACCGCCATGCACGCGTCAAAACATGCATGGCGGGGGATGCTTTTGATGTCAATGAGAAGGGCCTCTGATGACCCGTTTGAATTGCCAACGGGAACCGTTTCTGGTGACAGACTTACGGCTGGCAGGGAAGGTACTGATTGAAGAAGATGTCACTGCGGTTCTTCGCATCAAACAGAGCGTTGTACTGGATCGCGGCATATTTGTCCAGCCACTCCTTTTCTTCTCCCTGGGCTTCCTCCCGGGTGAGGAAGCAGTTGTTTGAAAGAGAGAAATAACCAAGGTGGTTGATTGTGGGGATATGCTGCTCGAATTCCACCAGGAACTGATAGAACTCCGGCAGTTCAATTCCGGCAGCATCCAGAAGGTAATGCCCCAAATTTCCCAGAGTCGTTTGTTCGACGGTCTGTTCCTCGATATCGTAATTTGCCCAGATCAGGAACGGAACTTTGTATTGCAGAACCTGCTCATCCAGGGTGTCCAGGGAGCTGCCCAAAAGCTCGGAGTAAAGATCGGACTCCACGCCGGGTAAGTGATCGCCGAAGAACAACACCACGGTGTTTTCTTCGTATGCTTCCAGAGTGGTCAGCAGATACTGAAGGGCTTTGTCCGATTCATGGAGCAGGGACAGGTACTGCTCTGCACAGGGATATTCCCGGGAGCAGCCTTCCAGTTCGATGGTTTTGGTGTAGTTGTCACCCTCATACCTGTATCCGCCGTGGTTCTGCATGGTGATGCCAAAAATGAAACGGGGCTGATTCCCGGGATCCTCGTCCAGCTTTTGGAGGATGTATTCGTACATCTCCTGGTCGCTGACATATTTGCGGATCAGCTTTTCCCCGGGATAGTCGGGCAGGAAGGTACTGCTCTGGAAACCGAGATGGGGATATGTGGTCCTACGCCCCCAACTGCTTTCGTGGAAGGGATGGGTGGCGATGCAGGAATATCCGTGGGTTTCCAGCAGCCAGGGCAGGGAGAAGGCATTATCGGAAATATACTGCTGATAGGGAACCGTGCCAACAGACAGGAAACCCATGGAAAGACCGGTCAGGAATTCAAATTCGGAATTTGCCGTATGCCCACCGTAGACGGAGACCAGCGCATTGCCCCGAATGACGTTTTCCTGCAGGGAATCGAAGAAAGGCGTCACCGGCTGGTTGGTTTGGAAGGTATCGCTGAACACACGAAAATCTGCGAAGGATTCATTCATGATCACAATAATGTTGGGGTAATCGTCGGACTCCCGGCCGGAAACAGAATACTCCTTCGCGATTTCTTCCACCGCCTCGGGGGAGTAATTTTCCGGAGGACGGATGGTGGCGTCACGGATGCTGATGATAAAGTTGATATAGAAGCCGTTCCATGCGCTGCCGCGGTTGGAATAGGTCTGGATGGGAAGACCTTCAGAGCCGAAGACGGAAAAAACGAGAAGAACAACCGCGGCGGCAAAGGCAGCCAGACGGGCCTTCAGAGATTTTTGGGGTACATCGGCAGGGAGTGAAAACTGGCTGAACAGTACCAGCAGCCACACGAACAGGCCGATGGCCATCTTCAGGGTGAGTATGGGGGAATACTCGGAAGCAACATTCAGCGCTGTGCCGACTGCCGACAGGTCCGCAAAGAGGATCTCCCTGCCGCGGAATTGCCACACAAAGCTGTTGACGCAGGCGATCAGAAGCTCAAGCAGAGAAATGATCGTGACAGACAGCTTCAGTCTGCCGGTAAAGGTGTAGACCACACCCACAAAAGCGGAGAACAGCATTACGTTTAAGAAAATGGTGTGTGGAACCATTCTCCAGACGCTCAGGCAGTCCACTGCCGCCATGGTGCCAAGGAGGGCGGCAAGAGCGCTGACCAGATGCCAGCAGACATGCAAAAGGGCAGTAAGGATAGAGTTCTTAGACTCAATCCGAATCAGTCCCACCAGGGTGAACAGAAACGCGATGGGGAAGCCCAGCAGGTAGCCTTGGGAGGGACCGTTGGTTGTACTGGAGATATGTGTGTTGCGGAGCAGATAGATGACACACAAAGAAAGCAATCCCAGCCCAAAACCGATCAGGCCTTTCTTTTTGTCAATATGAATGCGGGGAAGAAGGGAAGATTTCATGGATATGCCTCCGTATGTCAAGGGAACGGTTCTCCGTTGACACATAGTATTTTTTTGTGTATATCGGTTTCACGCGGCCAGGGAACAGGTATCACCCTTTTTGCGATGTTCCGCTTCCCGGGGCTGTCTGGGGAAATAAATACCCTGTCAGAAAGGGTTCGACCCAAGTATAGCAGGCGGTTACTATGTTGTCAATAAGGACCGTCTCCGGTGACCTGTCAGAGCTTCCCGGATTGCTTCTGTAATAACAGTTTCTTTGTCCGTTCGGTGCCTTCTTTGTATCTGGGATACATCAGAATTCTCAGATAGTGCGGATCGCCAATATCCAGCGTGTCCATCTGACACTCCAACCGGGTTTTCGTGCCGAGGGTCTGCTTCAGCCGCCCCTGCAAAACGTCCGCTTGCTGTTCAAGGGTTTTGCCCTCCTGAATATCATTCAGCATTCGCTGAAACTCCGGTCTGCCCTGGATGTTCTTACCGGAAAAGCCTTCGTCAGAAACCTTCACACATTTTTCAAAACCGTAATAATTTTTTCTTTAAACATAAATTGCCTCCATTTATACCTTATAGGTGTTTTAGTTCTATCTATCCATTTTTTTGTTGACCGATACAATCAACATCATGGGATGGCGCATTTAAGAGGTTAATCTCTGCTGCCTATCTAAAACTGCGGTTTCGGTCATTTTTACATCGATATTACTCAACTCATGATTGACACTGTCTGCCTGCTTTCTGCTATCAAATGTAACCTCAGACATAAAATTACAAAAATAAGTATCCCAACTAACATTATCATCATCCACGCTTGTGCCGGATTTAAATTCTACAGTAACCTTTCCGCCGTAAACCGTTATTTTCTCAATCAGCCTGCGAACCAACTGCTCATCATATTCAGTGATGTTCTGCGTCTGCTCTGTAAGGAACTGCTGCATTTCGCTGATTCGCTGTTTCATACCCTCACGCTCCGCATTATCTACTTGGGCATTCTGCTTCGCCTCACGAAGGCTATAAATCTCATCCACAATGCTGTCATAATTTCCTTTGGCGTTTGCGACCTTCAGAAGCTCCTTCTGCAATTCTTCCAGTCGGGCATCAATCTCAGCAATGGGAACACCGTCTGTTCCGGTAAGCACCGCCTCAACATTTCTTTTCAAGCCTTTTTCGGTATTCAGTTCTGTACTTTTGACAACAATACTACGCACTCCACATGTGCTGTATGTGGGAACATATCAACTGGTTGTACTTCAATTGTTTTATATCCATTTTCCTCTAATATGGCTAAATCTCTAGCTAATGTACTTGGATCACAACTTACATATACTATTCTTTTAGCATCAATATTAGTTATTGCATCTAATAGCTTTTTATCACAACCCTTTCTAGGTGGATCCACTACTACTACATCTGCCTTAATTCCTTTATTAATTAAATCTGGTATAACAACTTCTGATTCACCTACATAGAAATGCGCATTATTCACATTGTTTTCCACAGCATTTATCTTTGCATTTTCAATTGCTTGTGGAATAATCTCTACTCCGTAAACTTCTTTTGCTTTTTGTGATAAAAATAAAGTTATACTTCCTGTTCCACAATATGCATCAAATACTGTTTCGTCTCCACTTAAATCAGCATATTCTAAAGTCTTTCCATATAATACTTCAGTTTGTATTGGATTCACTTGGAAGAATGACAATGGTGATATATTATATCTAAACTTTCCTATATAATCACATATAGTGTCTTGACCCCAAAGTGTTATAGACTCTAATCCTAATATAACATTAGTTGGCTTAGAGTTTATATTTTGAACAATACTCTTAATTCCAGGTATATTATTAACCATTAAATTAATAAATTCTTCTTTATGAGGAAGCTCCTTACCATTAGTTACTATTACAACCATAACTTCATTAGTAGTAAATCCTCTCCTTATCATTATATGTCTAAGTATACCACTTTCATCATATTGTCCATCTATATTATATGGTTTAATATTATTTTTAATTATCCAACCTCTAGTTAATTCAACAACCTTATCAGCAATTTCATCTTGTATTAAACAGCTTTCCATATCAATTATTTCATGACTTCTTGGCGCAAAGAACCCTATTTTTAATTCTCCATTAATTAGTCCTATAGGCAATTGAACCTTATTTCTATATCTCCAAGGTTCTTTCATACCTAAAGGAAACTTAACTAAACTTTCATCTAACTTACCTATCTTACTGATACAATCCTTTACTCTTTCATGTTTAAATTTTAATTGTTCTTTATATGTACTATGTTGTAATTTACATCCACCACATTTTTTATATATACTACACTCTGGAGTGCATCTTTCTTTTGATCCTTCCATAACTTCTAAAAGTTTTCCATAAGCAAAGCTTTTCTTTGCTTTCACTATTTTAACTTTTACTTTT
>JAQXLM010000096.1 GCA_029012125.1 Eubacteriaceae bacterium
TACGTCACAGCCTTCTCTGTCACACACTGCAGTCTTTGTTCCGTCTGTTGTACAGGTTGCATTTCCGTCAGGCACATATTTTGTGAAGCTGTGTCCTAAGGCAGTGCCTTCTGCAATGAAGGTATCAGTCGTGCTGATTTCTCCGCATTCACAGCTCTTGAAATACACAGCATCGTTCTCACAGGTTGCCGGTGAAGCCAATGCTTCATCCTTCACAACTTCTTCAGTAAAGCTGTGGCTATGGCTATGAACCGTAATCTTCTTAACAGGCATGATTAAAGGTGACAGACCATTGTCTTCACTTGGCTCTGTATAAGCAGTCAGCAGGTATGTACCGGCAACATCTATACTGAAGGTAGCACATCCGTCTTCATCGGTAACAGCATCTTCAATAGGAGTAGCTGCTCCGTTTTCGTCGATTAATGCAAACTTTGCATTTGAAATCGGATTAATTTTAGCCGCTATGTTTTCATCTGTTTCATGTCCGTACAATGCATAGCTGTAGCCTGTAAGTTTTGCCTCTATGGCTGTTCCGGCAATCAGATTATCTTCATCAATACTGATTTCGCAGATGTTATCTGACCATCCTTCTAAATCCTGATAGAAGAAGAACTGAACCAAATCTCTATCTTCAACTCTGGTAGCATTGACGTTCGTTCCTGTTCCGTTTTCAGCCTTTGGATACTTGCCGTTTACAGCAAATCCCGTTGAAGTAGTTTCTTCACCGAACATTTTTGTAATATATCCGCCGCTTACATTCAGATAGTCTCCACTGGTTGACTTGGTGAATTCATCTCCGAATACTTCCTTATGTTCTGCAACTAAAGCATCCAAAGTAGAAGTTCCATCTTTTACTTCGTCCTCATATCCGTAGCTTTCTGCCAGATATGAGCTCACCTCCAGAGATTTTACCGGAGCAAGGAATGCATTGTCTGACTGTGATGAAACAGTCACTTCAGTACTCTCGTTTCCATACAGAGTTACCTTGTAATCGGAAACTGTTCTGCCGTCTTCAGCGGTTACTTTAACATCCAGAACTGCACTCTTATCAGGATCAACCTTATATACGTTCCATCTGTCGTGACCATCTGTTGTTGAGTTTCCGGCACTTGTATTGATTCTGCTTACGTTGCTGTCACCGGTAACCTCTATTGTAGCGTTTGCATCTGACTTCTTCAGCCATACTCTCCAGAAGGACTGTGATGTTCTGGTATCTGCAAAGTACTCGTCGGTAGCCGGATTAAATGCCGGTGCCACTTCCAGGAATGATCCAAAGGAGTTTGATGTGCCGACCTTAAGTCCGCCAAGACTTGAATCATCACTTAATGCTCTGAATTTTAAGGTGTATTTCTTAGTATAATCCTTTTCATCGTCACTGCTGCTTGCTATAATCGTAACGGTTTTAGTTTCCTTAGGTGTATCAATCTCTACCTCTCCGGTGTACTTTTCACCGTCGATTGTAGCGCTGATTCCCTCAGCAAGGTCTAAGGAAATCTTTGCCTTCTGGTTCTCCACAGGGTATGTTAATTCGTATTCTGTGATTGTAGAATCAAAACCCTTATCCCATTTGATTTCATTACCTTCTTCAGCGGTTACTGTAATGTTGTTTATCTTCGCAATATTCTTTTCAATTGCCATCAGATAGCAGCTGTCATTCTTGTAGTAAAGATTACCTTCTCTGTCTGCACAGATTGTACTGATGCAGTATTGCTGCTTGTCTGCTGGTGGAATATACAGAGCATCGGTCTGATCTGCCTTGGACTCGGTCTGATCTGCTGTATCATAGCAGTAATAAATTCCACCCGGAGGAGCGTTATATGTAAAGTATATGTATACTCTTCCGTCAGCGTTTCCGTCAGCATCAAAATCTTCGTTCACATAAGCGGTTGTGGCCAGTGCTGCTGCCTGTGGATAGCCCGGAATAGGTATCTCATACATGATTGAATCCTGTGTTAGAGCTCCGCTGTTGTCAATTACCTTGAATGAATGTCCTCCATCTGCATCAAACTGACCGCCCGGTCCCTTCACCCCCATGTAGATTTTATTTCCATATACTAATGGGGAAGCAGTTGCCTGAGCTCCGGTATTTCCTGTAGCTGCTGCAATATCGATACTGCTTATTTCTGACAGATGACCGTCTTCGCTTACCCTTGCTTTATACAGGATTCCGCCTTTAGTTGCAAAATACAGATAGCCATTGTCATATACTGTTGTTGTACGGATGTCACCTTTGATGCCTGTAATTCTATCGATTACTTTTCCTGTCATTGGATTGAGAGTGTAGAATACTGCTCCAACACCCTGATCATCTTCTCTAGCACCATTGTCTGAGCCTACAGCAACATACTTTTCAGTCACATATGCACCTGCCCAGTAGAAGCCTCTCTTGAAGACGCCTTCAGTTGCAGCCAGTGCCTCATCACATGTCTCGCTTGTTACGTTTTCTGTTGCCTCTGTCTTCTGGGTTGCGGGAGTAAATCTCCACTTAAGAGCTTTGATTTTTCCTCCGCCTTTAGTTTCATCCACATCTGTAAGGTCAGAATCGTCTGTTGAGAAACAGATGTAGCTTCCGTCTGCAGATTCACCGGAAAAAGTGCCTGTGTAAACATAGCCTTTTCCCTTAACGGTTACGTGGCTGATAGGTGAAAGTGTCTGCCCTCCGATCTTAGGAGTATGCCATACACATTTCAGGGTCTTCAGATCCAGTGCCTGAACAATACCGTTCTGAGTCTGAACGAATAATTTCCCGTCTGCATAGGTTATAGGGTTCATTGCGAAGCCCACATTGCCTATCATCTCATCGCTTTCCCCAAGCTTCTCGCCGGTTTCCTTGTCTAATTCTATAACCTTATTCGACATTCCAAGATATATTTTTCCATTCAGAATAAGGGGTGGAGTAGGTGCAGCTGACCAGCCTGTTCCGAAGCGACCTGCCCATTTCAACGATGTGGTGTCAGGGTCGGTAGGGGTCTTGCTGTCTGTAATACCGTTATTCTCCTGATTGTTACGGTAGTTATACCATTCTGTATCCACGCCGTAAGCATCCCTTGTCTCGTTCCCCGAAACATCAGTTGATGCAAAAGCAGATACAGGCGACATTGTTAATACCATTGCAAGTATCAGCAACATCGATAAGCTTTTTTTCAGCCTGTTGTGTTTCTTCATTACTTTT
>JAQXLM010000097.1 GCA_029012125.1 Eubacteriaceae bacterium
CTGCTGCAATGGTCTGCTCCTTATTGTAATTGGAGATACCGATATAGAGAGCCTTGCCACTGCGCACAATCCCATCCAGTGCACGTACTGTCTCCTCCAGCGGGGTATTGGGGTCCGGTCTGTGATGATAATAAATGTCCACATAGTCCAGTCCCATGCGCTGTAAACTCTGGTCAAGGCTTGCCACCAGATACTTCTTACTGCCCCAGTTGCCATAAGGTCCCGGCCACATATCATAACCGGCTTTTGTAGAGATAATCAGTTCATCACGGTATGTACCAAGACCCTTTTTCAAAATGCGACCAAAGTTCTCCTCTGCCGCACCGGGCACCGGACCATAATTGTTCGCCAGGTCAAAATGAGTAATACCGTTGTCAAATGCCGTATAGCACATGTCCTGCATATTGTCAAAATTACCGTTGGAGCCAAAATTATGCCACAACCCCAATGACACTGCGGGAAGCAGCAATCCGCTGGCACCGCAGCGATTGTACTGCATTTCCTCATAACGTTTTTCATTTGCTATGTACATATCAAATCTACCTTCCTTTCTACTACAACCATGAGGAACTTACTCTTTGTGCCGTACCTTTTTTAGCTCTGATTCCGATTGCATTCCCACATGATTTTCTCTTAAACTAAGTATATAAGTTCAAGTCCACTTGAAGTCAAGCTATTTTGTGATTTTCTTACATGCAAATTTCTTCCTGCAAACGGATATCCTGTAAGGAGCTTCCCAGATAAACGACATAATTGCCCTTCTTTACAATCCATTTCTTCTGCTCTGTATCGTAATGGGCAAAGCTGTCCTTCGTAAGCTCCAGTGTAAGCTCTCTGCTCTCACCGGGCTGCAGATCCACTTTTTCAAACCCTTTTAATTCCTTCACCGGATTCTCAGGGCTGACTGTGGCTTCTCCCACATAGAGCTGTACCACCTCTTTTCCGGCTACGTCACCTGTATTTTTTACTGTAACTTTTACCAGAAGTGTGTCACCTACCCATTCCAACTGTATCTTTTCATAGGCAAACTGCGTATAAGACAATCCATGTCCAAAGCAGAAATTCACCGGTCCGCCATATTTTTCATAGTACCTGTAGCCTACAAAGATACCGTCCTTATATTCCTGGGTAAGGTGGGCATTCATCCGTTCCTGTTCCTTCGCCGTAAGTTCCCTTCCCGGGAATTCTCCGAAGAAGGCTGCCCCTGAATCCTCCAACTTCTCCGGAAGGGTTTCTGGCAACTTTCCGGAAGGGTTCACCTTTCCTAACAGGATTTCCGCCAGGGCAGTACCTCCTTCCATACCGCAATAACTCATCCATAGAATGACCTTTGCTTTCTCAGCCCATCTGCCCATGGATACCGCGCTTCCTGCCATCATCACAACAATCATTTCTGGATTCACCTGAAGGAGTGCTTCTATCAGTTCATCCTGTTCATAGGGCAGCTTAAGGTTTTCCCTATCCTGGCCCTCCAGATCATACTCATGATTCAGTCCGCCTACATAAATCACCTGGTCATATTCTGCCGCCAGCCCCACTGCTTCTTCCCTCAGCCTGCGCTGTTGTTCTTTTTCCACGAGACCACCGGCATCCACTTTACGATCTTCTCCGTCCTTGCCGGCAGCTGCAGCATCCGCACCGCCTTCTTCAACCATGCCCAAACAGTCTCCGTTTTCCGCAGGTCCGGCATCCTTCAAGCTGTCCTCCTGCCAGTTGTGCTCTGTGGTCTCCTTTTCCGGCACGTAGTAACCCGGAACATAATCCACCTGGCAATTACCGCCCAGCTGCATCTTTATTCCCATCAGAGGCGCTATTTCGTACAATGCCTTGATTTCCGCACTGCCACCACCCAGGGCATGCTGCCTCACTGCATTGTCACCGATAACCAGCACTTTTTTCAGCTTTTCCGGTGCAAGGGGCAGTCTGCCACCTTCATTTTTCAAAAGAACGATGGACTCCCTGGCTGTTTCCAGGATTTCCTGCCTGTGGGCAGGTGTATTGTAGCAGCCGGGATTTCTGGACGGGTTTTCGGAAATCTTAACCGTCTCCGCGCCTTCCTTTGTCAGTTCCACAGCTACATCAATCATTTTCAGCCGAATCATCAAAAGCAAGATATGCTTGACTTTTTCGTCTATGACTTCCTCGGGGACCTCCCCATCTGTCACAGCCTTCTTTAAGGGTTCTGCCATGTAATACCGGTCAAAATCAGAGGCAACAGACATCTCAATGTCAAGGGGGCTCATGGCTGCTGCTTTCGTATCATGTACCGCACCCCAGTCGGAAATTATAACCCCGTCATACTGCCATTCTTTCCTAAGGATTTCGCCCAGCAGGGCATTGTTTTCACAGCAGTGCTGCCCCCGGAACAGGTTATAGGCTCCCATCAGGGATTTGCTTCCGGCCTTTCTTACTGCCGCTTCAAAGGCCGGGAGATAAATCTCTCTCAGGGCACGTTCCTCTATTTCCACATTCACCCAGAGTCTTTCTGTCTCCTGACTGTTCAGTGCAAAATGCTTCACACACGCCGCCACATCCGCCTTTTCAATTCCCTGTATCATGGGCACTACCAGCTTAGAAATCAAAAAAGGGTCCTCACTGAAATACTCAAAATTTCTGCCGCAGGTTGGAAGTCTCTTGATGTTGATGCCGGGAGCCAGGATTACATCCTTACCACGTCCCCTTGCTTCTTCTCCCAGCACCTGTCCACACCTGCCTGCCAGTTCCCTGTTCCAGGTAGCCGCAATGGCACTATTGCTGGGACAGTAGCTTACATAATCATCGCCATTTCCTGCCGGTATCCATTCTGCATCTCCAAACTCATTTCTGACACCCATGGGACCATCCGACATTTTTAACGAAGGAATCTTCATTCTATCCACTTCCCCTGTACGAAACAGCCCTGCACCGTGAATCATGGCAATCTTTTCCTCCAGGGTAAGCTGCCCCACGATACTATCCAGTTTTTTCTCCAGAGTAAGCTGTTCCACGGCACTATCCAGTTTTTTCTCCATCTGATACATAACAGTTTCCATACCTTTCTTCAAATGTCAGGTTCCAAAAAGGGCCTCCCCTGTCAGGATGGTGGGGGCAAAAGTCCTGCGGGCTTAAATGGTCAGAATTGTTTGTCATCTACAGGAGCCTTAGTTGCACTTAGAATTGCCAAAGATGCATTGTGAACAAAAATCCGCTTGTTTGAGCGTAGCGAGTTAAGGATTTTTGCGAACGCACTTAGCTGCTTTGGCAATTCTTAGTGCAACTTGGCTCCGCAGCCGCAAACAATTCTGACCATTTTAAACCCAAAGGGCTTTTGTCCCCGACATCCTTTCAGGGGTTAACCCTCGCCTTCTTACTTCAGGATGCAGGTTATCCGGCTGCCGCACTGCTCCAGTACAGCACAGTTGCCCTCCTGCCGTAGCTGAGCTCCTTCCACGGATTCTGCTGTCACATTGTAAAGTTCTACGGTAAAGGGCTTATCTGTCTTGGCCGTTATTTCCAGCCTGTTGCCATCCCGTCTTACTGTGAGTTCTGCGGCCTTTCCGGTGTCCATATCATATACAACTGCGGAAGCCTGTTCCGTCACTTCATAGACTCTGAAGGTTACGTTCTCAGCATAGTCATACTCCGGTCCCTCCTCACAGGCTCCGACTGCGATTACGGAGTTCGGTCTTACCATCAGCGGAATATCAAGGTAGCCGTATTTTCTGGAATACCACTTTCCGCCTTCCTCTCTTTCTCCGGTAAAGAAGTTGGTCCATGCCCCCTGTTCCTCGGGAAGATAATACTCTCCAATCCCCTCTTCATTAAAGATGGGAGCTACCAGCAGGCTGTCGCCCAGCATATACTGTTTATCCAGATAATTACACATCTTATCCTGGGTATACTCAAGCACCATGGCACGCATGGAGGGAATACCCTCAGTATGTGCCGTAATGGCAGTCTTCCACAGATAAGGCATCAGTCTTGCTTTCAGGCGTGTAAAGAACCTCACCACATCCACGGACTCCTCATCATATGCCCACGGAACTCGATATGAGGTGCTTCCGTGCAGACGGCTGTGGGAGGACAACAGCCCGAATGCGCACCAGCGCTTATAAACATCCGGTGTAGAGGTACTCTCAAATCCGCCGATATCATGGCTCCAGAAGCCAAAGCCCGACATCTGCAGGGACAGTCCGCCCCGCAGGCTTTCCTCCATGGATTCATAATCGGACCAGCAGTCTCCACCCCAGTGAACAGGGAATTTCTGTCCTCCTGCTGTGGCAGACCTTGCAAACAGAACAGCTTCGTTCTTACCCCGTTTGCGCTCCAGAAGTTCAAACACTGTTTTGTTGTATAAATAAGTATAGTAATTATGCATTTTCACAGGATCCATGCCGTTATAGTACACGCAGTCCGTGGGAATCCGCTCACCGAAATCCGTCTTGAAGCAGTCCACACCCATGTCAAGCAGCACCTCCAGTTTGCTCTGGAACCATTCACAGGCGGCAGGATTAGTAAAATCTACGATTCCCATGCCAGGCTGCCACATATCCCACTGCCATACGGACCCATCGGGACGTTTCAGCAGATAACCCTTTTCCATGCCCTCATCAAAAAGAGGGGATTCCTGGGCAATGTAGGAATTAATCCAGACACAGATTTTCAGTCCCTTGGCCTTGATTCTCTGAAGCATCCCCTCAGGATCCGGGAATAC
>JAQXLM010000098.1 GCA_029012125.1 Eubacteriaceae bacterium
ATGCTTACCGTCAATCTCATGTGCCTGCAGTGCCGGGAACAGTGAGGCGCTTGCCGTTATATAATCGTGAAGCTTGCCCTCCGGAATGTCCTCCTTCCAGAGGTAGTGAGGCTTCATCGACGGAATCTCTATGGTCAAAAGGCCGTAATCTACCGGGGATTTACGAAGTGCATCCTCATCCACATATCTGGCGATTAAATCCTGTAAACCGGATGTGCCTGCTCCTCCGTTAAGCAGAATCTCGGTAACCAGCTCCGGAAGTCCTGCGTCTGCTTCTACATCAAACACCATATCGGTTTCAATATCTCTCCATAGGTTTGCAGTTTTTATTACGTCACCCTCTACTACCATGGAGCCGTTCAAAGCACCTACAGAGACTCCTACGACGATGTCGATTTTGATACCTAATTCTACCAGAGCCTGCCATACGCCGCACTGATATGCGCCTCGGGACCCTCCCCCGCTTAACACTAAGGCTGTTTTTCTTCTGCCCATGAATAATACCCCCCTTGTTTAAGTCTGTCTATAATTATACCACAAAAACTTTTGATTTTAAAATCTAAAGTGCTTAGGATTGACCTTTTATGACGCGGGGATTATACTATCATCAAAGTGTAGTTAATAAAAAATTCGTATTTAATAATTTTTATATATACAGTTTGGAGGTTTTTCGCAAATGAAGATGATTTCTGTAGATTTTGATAACAGTTCTAAAACGCCTTTATATATACAGTTGTATGATGCTCTGAAACAGGAAATAACCGGGGGATCCATTTCTGCCGGAGAAAAACTGCCGTCTCTGCGCACACTGGCCGGCGATCTTTCCGTCAGCGTTACCACCATAGAGCTTGCTTACAACCAGCTGGCCGTGGAAGGTTATCTGTACAGTAAACCCAATTCGGGATATTACGTTTCCGAGCTTTTTAACGGCGAGACTAAGGGCGTCACCATGTCAGCAGATCAGCTGGAAGCTCAGGTCTTAGGTTTTGATAAACCTGAATACAAGTATGACCTGACCTGCTTTAACTTTGTTAAATGGAAAAAATGCATGGCTCGCGTTCTTAACGAGCACCCGGCATCCCTTCTTTTTGAGAGTGACCCCCAAGGTGAAAGAGCCCTCAGATACGAGATTTCCAGATACATCTACTCTTCCCGTGGTGTTAAAGCCGGTCCTGACCGTATTGTGATCGGTGCCGGTACCCAGCAGCTGACCTCTCACCTGTGCAGAATTATGAAGAGGATGAATATAAGCCTGGTGTCCACTGAGGATCCGGGATATCTTCCTGTTCAAAATATTTTTCGCGACCATGGTTTTTCTCTGACAAAAATTCCTGTCGGCGAGGATGGTATCGACATCAGCAGACTTCCGACAAATCTGCCGTCGGCGGTTTATGTTAGCCCTTCCAATCAGTTTCCTACAGGTTCGGTTATGCCCGTAGGTCGCAGATATCAGCTTCTCAGATGGGCCGAAGCCAATGAAAGCTATATTCTGGAGGACGATTACGACAGCGAGCTTCGTTACTTTGGTAAGCCTGTTCCCGCATTACAGGGGCTTGATGAAAACTCACGGGTTGTCTATCTGGGTTCCTTCTCCTCTACCCTCTTCCCTGCAATCAAAATCAGTTACATGGTCTTACCTGAGAAGATGATAGAAATATGGAACACCATCAAAAAAGACTATACCCAGACCTGCTCTAAAACCGAGCAGCTTACCCTTGCATATTTTATGGCAGAGGGGTTATATAACACAAACATAAGGAAGCTTCGTAATCTTTATTCCCAAAAGCTGCAGGTGGCTCTTAATGCCTTTGCAAAATACGGTAACGGTATAGCCACCCCAATAAACACTCAGTCCGGTATCAATATTCTTCTCAAAGTCCGCACCCGTAAGGACCCTGCCGTACTGTCGGATTCGGCAAAAGCTCTGGGACTGAACGTTATACCTGCTGCCAGCCTGACTCAGCAGGACACTGCAACGCTCATATTCTATTACAATCAGATACCTCTGAATGAAATGGATGGATGTATCAAAGAGATGGTAGAAGGCTGGATGTGAGGGGCAGGGACCACAGCCTAAAGGCTGATGCCACTGCCGTATAAGTACGCTTTCTACCGTAGGCAGGTCTCTATGATTTTTGATACGATGCTGGAATCAAGGCTACCGTCCTTATCTTCAAATGTGATTATCAGATCGTGCCAAAGAACGTAGCCGTTGTCGATGTAAAGTTTAATCTTCTTCAGTGCATTTTCCATGTACTCAGGATTGTCCGGTCTACCAAAATGCTCCCAGATTACAATGCGATTTTCTCGTGTCAAAAGAATCTTAAAGTCAGGACTGACCCACACATTGCCAACCTTATGATTGCACTCATACCTGAACAAAATATTATTGGCTGATAACGCATTTGCAATGATTACTTCTGACTTTGACCGTACTTTATCTCCCTTATCGGTTGTTTGCGTTAAAAACTCAGAGAACATATTGTTTCTGGTATACTTTTGATTCCATCCCTTTGGATTTACAAGTCCCATCATACTGAATAAACTGTCCGGAGGTATTTTATATGCCAGAGGCATCCCTTTTGATATAGAAATAGGATCATAGGGTTTGTATTTTTTTACAAATCGTTCTATTGCCTCAAGGTTCTTATCGATGGTCTTTATAGTAATCTGAAGATATTTCTTTTTTTTCAGGCGCTGTACTATTGGATTTTCTTCTGTTCCCAGATATTGTTCGATATATTTGTCATTTACCTTTTTCTTCCAATAGTAGTATTTACCTTTCTTTCTCAAGTATCCCGGAGTCGCATTTCTAATTGCATTAATCATTTTGCGACGTAACCTTACCTGAAATTCCTTTTCAATCTCTGCATTTTTCAGTAAGTCTTTCAATTTCATCCCCCTTAAGTTTGTAAATCTGTCATTTATGGCACATTTTGATTTTTTTCAACAAAAAGCACCAATTTTAACATTTTTTATAATTATTTTAGCTATCCTCTCAATCATATTTCCATTATTTTACATATAATCAATTGCATTATATCCATTATTTTACATTTTTCAACGTGTTTTTTCAAACTTGCTTCCATAATTTTAAACTCATGATGATTGAAAGAAGAGGAATCTTCTTTCCGGAAAGATATCAAGCTTTTTGTAAAAAAAACACGTATATGGGCCATAATTGATAGATTGTACCCAAGAAGTTTCTTCCTAGCTCCGAGATTTCCCCCTAGCCTCGGATT
>JAQXLM010000099.1 GCA_029012125.1 Eubacteriaceae bacterium
AGCTTTCCTTATACAAATAACTTATAGGGATATTATTTGTATTTTTCCTTTCTTGTTTTGAGTTTTAGTCAATAATTTCAATTAAATAAATATATAATATTGACGACTCCGGCCCCTATACCGGAGCCCCAACATTATCAACTTTGATTATGCTTCCTTGTAAATCTGAATCAGTTCTTCAGCCTTTTCCTTTGTCAGACCTGCGTCTAAACATACTTCCACGAAAGCTTCTTCCAGAGCCTTGGTTCTCTCTTCGTCAAGTGGGCAGATATCCTGTTCAGCAATCCTGCTTACATATTCTCTAGCCTTATCCGATACTGACCAGTTACCTTCCTTATTCCAGTTAGCTCTTTCACCATAGTTGAAAGTAACATTCTTAAGATTTTGCTCCTTCTTGAAGTTCTTCATTGTGTGCTTCTGATTCAGGAAGTTTCCTGCTGATCCAACCTTTAGCAGAAGATCAGCTCCAATGCTTTCGTCATCAAAGCGAATTCCTTTTTCAAGATGCTTAAGAGTACCGATGTAATCAGCGTCTATTACCATCTTTTCGATACTCATTTCAGCGATTACATTCAGACCGCCTGCACCTGAAACGTTATCTACATTAACCAGCTCAGCGATAAGTCCGCTTCTTGCTGTTTCACTGCCTGCCTGATAATCTATGTATTTGGAGTCAGACATAGCCGCATATGTATGAACAGGCATTCCATAGAATTTACCCATCTGAGCGTATGCTGCGGTAACCATGCTGCATTCCATAGCTTCCATTGGAGTATACATTGTCTTCATATTCATGATACAAGGTGCTCCACCGTATACTGTCGGATGTCCCGGTTTCATGGACTGAATCAGAACCAGACCGCTTAAAAGTTCAACTGTATGATTAAGTACACATCCTGCAAGTGTAATAGGACCTGTAGCTCCCGCTATCTGTGCGGAAATCATCTCAATAGGAATGTCCATTTTTACACAGTCAACAATGTTTCTTGCGCCAATTGCAGACCATTTAAGCGGAGAAGTAACACAAATATCGAAAATAGTATAAGGCTTCTTTCTTACGTTTTCTTCTGAACCTAATACTGCCTTTAACAGTTTGAATGTTCTTGGAACTCCTTCCAAGTCGGTAGATCCACCGATTATAGGCTTAGTCGAGTGCTGCATTTCTGTAAAATACAGATACTGGGAGCCTAATTCACCGGGAGCTTCCTCACAAACGATAGATGATGAAACGAAGTCAATTTCCGGTAGACTCTGAGCAACCTTGGTTAGAAGCTTCAGGTCCTTAACTGTTGAAAGTCTAACTGTTTCTCCGTCGCTTTCAAGAATGTTTCCTGCACTGCTTCCCGGATTGAATCTGGTTTTTCCGTCTCCGAAGGTGCAGTAGAAATTACCTTCTCTGTCGTAAAGATCAAAAGTTGCAGGTGCGGATTCTATGCATTTCTCCACGATTTCTCTTGGATATTTAACCTTCATAGTCTCGCGGTCAACCTGGCATCCTGCTTTTTCCAGGATATCAAGAGCTTCATCGTAAGCTACAATAATACCAAGGTTTTCAAGCACGTACAGTGCTTTCTCATGCATTGTCTTTACCTGTTCTTCAGTCAGAATTTTAAATTGCTGGCTGTTATCGTACACAAATTTTCCCATTTTTCCATCAGCCTTTCATTCTACTTTTTTTATAGTTTAGATTATATCCTAACTGTTTTGTGTTATTAAGGTGAAATTTTTGTTATTTTGGTAAAAATTTTTGTTTTTTTATATTTCTTATAAACAATGCACTGTCTATACACTGCGATATCATCTTATCCAAAAAAATTACCAATGCATATAATCTTTATATTAGACTTAAACCCTTTTAGGTGATAAAATACAGACAGTTACAATTATTTTTGATGAGGAGGAACGGGAAAATGGTTAAGCAGGGCTATCCAAGAGTTGAAATTAACCTTCAGTATCTAAAGGAAAACGTTGAAGCAGTAGTAAAAAGATGCGCAGAATACGGAATCAGAATTTCCGGAGTAATTAAAGGAACTACAGGAATTCCGGAATGTGCCAAGATGTTCCAGGAAGGCGGTGCTTTCGGTATTGCATCATCTCGTCTTGAACAGATTGAGGATGCAAAGAACTTCGGAATCGATCTTCCTATGCTGCTTCTGAGAGTACCTATGCCGTCAGAAGTTGATGAAGTGGTTCGTCTTTGTGACATGAGTTTAAACAGTGAGATTTCCACATTGAAACTTCTGGATGAAGCTGCAGGAAAGCAGGAAAAGGTTCATAAGGTTATAATCATGGCTGACCTTGGAGATCTTAGAGAAGGATATTGGAATAAGGACGAAATGGTTAATGTAGCAGCATATGTTGAAAAGGAACTTCCAAATCTGCATCTTGCAGGTGTCGGTACCAATCTTGGCTGCTACGGTTCAATAGAAGCCACAGCGGATAAGCTTGACGAGCTTGTTGAGATTGCAGAGAGAATTGAAGCTGTAATCGGCAGAGAACTGGAAATCATTTCAGGCGGTGGTACCACAAGCTTCCCTAGAATTCTTCAGGGTGATATGCCTAAGAGAATAAACCATCTTCGTGTTGGTGAAGGAATTCTTCTTGCAAGAGACCTTGATGTATTCTACGGACTTGACATGAGCTTCATGCATCAGGATACATACACTCTAAAAGCAGAGGTTATAGAAGTTAAAGATAAGCCTTCTCACCCTGTTGGAAAGATTTCCATCGACGCTTTCGGTCATACTCCTGAATATGTTGACAGAGGTATCAGAAAACGTGCATTACTTGGTATCGGTAAGGTTGACTACGGCAGCATCGATGAAATATTCCCTAAGGATAAAGGTGTAGAAATAATCGGAGCTTCCAGTGACCACACGATTCTGGACATTGAAGACGCAGAAAGAGAATTCAAGCCTGGGGATATCGTTTCCTTCGGTATCAACTATGCTTCAATTGTATATCTTACAAACTGCAGAAACGTTCAGATTGTATTCGTATAGAAAACAGAGCATTGGAATAGGTGAGCAAAATGGCAAAACTAATAGATTACCCTTGCAAACATAACGAATATAAGGGCTTGCCTATAGATAAGTTTATTGAAGCCGGAATTGAAATTCCGGCTTCATATAATATCGCGGACAAGCTGGTAGAAATGGCAAGGCTGGAGGATTTTCACTACTTTCCTATTGACCCTGTTCTGGAAGCTGAAAATCTGGGAGCTTTGATAAAAATGGATCAGTCTCCTCTCGGACCGAGAAAGGATTCTGATATTATCACAGACATAACAATGCTTAAGGATCTTCCAAAGTTAAATCCGGCTAAAGGCAGATATGCTGAGACGCTTAAGGCTGTCTGCATGTTAAATGAGGAAGGACATAACGCGTATTTTGAGATTCGCGGTCCATTTACGGTTCTAAGTGGTCTGGGAGACATTATGACCGTACTAATGGGATGGAGAAAGCATCCGGAAGTGCTGGAAGCTTTTTTCCAAAATCTGATAGAAGGCTTATGTGACTGTGCAATGGCTGCAAGAGAAGCCGGTGCCGGAATAATCTATTACTCCGATGGACCGGGCAGTCTGCAGGTACTGGGTCCGAAATACGCACGTAAGGTTGTAGAATCATTTACAGTTCCTTTCCTTAAGGAGCTGGACAGCAGACTTGACAGCGAAAGCGTTGTTTATCTCTGTCCTAAGACTGCTTTTCAGCTTGTGGGTTGTGATGCGGCTCAGTGGAAGAAGCTCGACCTGGGTGAAACAATGACCTATCGAGATGCCTGCAATGCTGCAAAAGGCAAGGTTCGTTTCCTGGGACAAAGATGTTTCAAAAACGACGGCATTGAAGTATGCAGCATCAACTATCTTGAACTAAAGTAGAGCAATAAAAAATCTCTGACTGTCATGAATTATGACAGTCGGAGATTTTCTTTTTACCTTTGTTTTATAGCTTGCCCAGTATTTCAACCTGCATATCGGCATTTCTCTCGAAATAATCTTTGATTTCCTCTACACGCTTTTCTTCAGGTGGTTTAAATCGTTCTGCGTCTCCTCCGATATTCCTCATTTTGGTAACCCCCAGATCGTGATACGGAAGAAGAGTCAGCTTGTGAAGTCCCAGCCGCTTATACAGCATTGCTGTCTCCTTTATTATTTCATCGGTATCATTCACACCTGATATCAAGGGCATTCTCATCTGTATTTTATCTGCGGTTTCTTCATCAGATGCCAGCATTTCCAGATTCCTGATAATCACCTCGTTGCTTCTGCCTGTATATTCACGATGAACATTATCATCAATGGATTTCATATCATAGAGAATATCTGTCACATTTTTCTTCTTCGCAAGCTTCAGCAATTCATCTCCGTTTCCATAGCCGGAAGTGTCCAGGCATACATCTATACCCTCTTTTTCGGCAAGAAGTATTAGTTCCTCTACAAATTCTCCTTGAGAGAGCATCTCTCCACCTGATACTGTCATTCCTCCGCCGGTATTCTTGTAGAAGTCTTTATCCTGTGCAACCTGATACATTACCTCCCGGGCAGACATTTCCTCGGCAACTCTTTTCAGTGCACCCGCATAACAGAACTCTGCACATGCCATACATAGATTACACCTGCTTCGATCTATCTCAATCTTTAAGTTGTCATCAGCATATACGGCTTTCTCCGGACAATGCTCTATGCAGTATCCGCATTTGATGCAGCTGTTTGGCATTTTGATTATCTGCTGCTGAAAATCTATCAGTTCAGGGTTGTGGCACCATTTGCACTCCAGCGGACAGCCTTTTAGAAAGACGGTGGTCCGGATTCCCGGACCATCCTCTGTAGAAAATTTTTGTATGCCACCCACCAAGGCTTTTTTTTCATCTATATCCATAGTAGCTTAAATTATCCTTCTGCACTCTCAAAATGTGTTGTTCTGTGAATAATCACATCCTGTGCACTCTTATCAAGTTCTGTAAAGTATGCCATGTAACCTGCAACGCGAACCATCAAACCCTTATGCAGTTCAGGATGAATCTGAGCATCCTTTAGAGTTTCATTATCCACAACATTAATCTGAATGTGGTTGCCGCCATTCTTAAAGTAGGTCTTTATTACACCTTCAAGGTCCTTAAGACCCTTCTCCCCTGCAACTCCCTTAGGGTCGAAACGAAGATTGAACAAAGCTCCATCATGGAATGCGTCCTGTCCCATAGATGCAACAGACTTAACTGTAGCGGTAGGGCCCTTAATGTCTCTACCCATCATAGGTGATGCATTATCGCAAAGTGGCTCACCTGCAAGTCTTCCGTCAGGAAGTGCTCCGCAAACCTCACCGTGAGAAATATTAACGGTCTGGGAATGTACGTTGAAGGAGTAATATCCACCTCTGGCATCATGCCACTGCTGTACATTTTCTGCTATGAAATGAGTCATTTCTCTATAGATGGCATCTACATGTTCGTTGTCATTGCCGAACTTCGGAGGCTTGTTGAGAAGTAGCTGTCTCATTCTCTCTTCACCCTCGAAATTCTTATCCAGAGCTGTAATAAGTTCATCCATGGTGAAATCCTTATCCTCAAATACGCATTTCTCTATAGCGGCAATTGAGTCTGCCAGGTTGGCAGCACCTGTAATGTACAGTCCGCTTGTAGTGTATTTAGCTCCACCATGCTGAACTGATTTTCCGCTTTCTACACAGCCCTTCATTACCATAGATGCGAAGATAACAGGGTATCTTTCCATATGGCAGCTCTGCATTGTGTCATATCCTATTTTTACAAGTTCATAATGATGTAAGATCTGTTTCTTCAGGGCATCCTTTAAATCTTCTACATTCCTGAATTCTCTTGGATCTCCGGTCTGAAGTCCCACAAGCTTTCCTGTTCTCGGATCAACGCCGTTATGCAGAACCAGTTCAACCATCTTGCCCATATTTACATATCCTGCATCAGGTGAACCGTCTGTACTACCGCCACCCGGACCCGGCTGAATACAGCCTACAATTGTCCAGTCTCTTGCCTCTTCAATAGTGCAACCCTTTCCCAGTGTCATCTTCATTGCTACATCATCATTGAAGAAACCCGGATTAGCCTGACCGTCCTGAATCATCAGACAACCCTTTCTAATCAGATCCTCAGGTGTTCCTTCCCAAACTCTGACACCCATTACAGGCTGGCTTGTCTTCAGCTCATCAGCGGCCTCAAGACATAGATATGACAAATCGTTGGTTGCATCTTCACCTTCCGGAGTCTGTCCCCCAACCAGAAGGATTTCCCACATTGGATATCCGGCAAAGTTGGTTGCATACCAGTTGTCTCTTACTTCAAATACCTCACATGACTTCAGATACAAGCATTCCAGCATTTCCAGTGCTTCTTCTCTGGTAATATTCTTTTCGTCAATTACATCCTTTTTGTAATATGGCCACATATACTGGTCAAATCTTCCGAAGCCGTTTGCTGTAGTACATACCTCTATGTGGAAATATACATGGGCAAACCAGATTGACTGAAGAGCCTGCATAAATGTTTTCGGTTCAAATTCAGGAACGACTCTGCAGTTTTCCGCAATTGTCAGAAGTTCCTTCTTTCTCTTTTCATCAGTACATTCTGTTGCCTGACGTTCAGCCTCTTCTGCCATACGATGCGCGTATGTTATCAAAGCTTCCGCCTGGATTATACAAGCTTTCCAGAAATCTATCTTCTGCTGATCTTCTCTGGTAGTTCCGGCAGTCTTTGCGATGTTTGCTTTACATTCATCGATATAGCCTCTCATGCCCACCTTAAGTATTTTTTCGTGGTCACATGTGGTCTCACCTGAAACACCGTTTCTAAGTCCTACAGTTATTACGTCATCCTCAATCAGTTCTTCAATGTGAGGAGGAAGAGCTGTTTTGGATAGGTCTTCCATAGACTTTCCTTCCCAGTACTTCAGTGTCTCCAGAATCAGTTCCCTGTCCTCAGGAGAGATGTCATATGGGTCCTTACTTCTTGTTGGAAAATCATCGATATCACTTACATACCATGAACTTGACTGAAACTCAGGATGAAGGTTAGCTCCTCTGTATTTATTTGTAGGAGTTCCCACAATCAGTTCATCTTCCATTATCAGAGTAGTCATGTTTTCCATTATGTAATTTACAACCTTCGCTCTGAATAGCGGTACTGAATCTCCTGCAAACTGCTTGTATGCTTCAGTTGCCAGAACGAGTCGTTCAGCTGTAATGCATGGCTTGGAATTCCATAATTTATCTCTCATTTTCTGAATTCTGTTGTTAAGCATTATTCTATCCCCCTAAATCTGTTTCTTACTTTATGTATGCCGGTTAGTCAAGCATCTTGCCGCCGTCAACAAGAAGGTTAATTCCGTTTACAAATGTAGCCTCATCGGAGCTTAAGAAGTAAACAACATCAGCCATCTCGCTAGGTTCTCCCGGACGTCCCGGACATCCGAAGTTTGCAACGTCTCCGGTTCTCTCATAATCTAAGAGAGTCTGTTTCAGCATATCGGTGTTAACCCATCCCGGTGATATTGAGTTAGCTCTGATACCTTTCTTGAAGTATTCGTTTGCAACAGTCTTTGTCATGCCTATTACAGCCCATTTACTGGATCCGTATCCAACCTCAGAGGTATAACCTGTCATGCCCGAACATGATCCGAAGTTTACTATTGCACCTTTCTGCTGTTCTACCATTACCGGTAAAACATACTTCATCATGAGGAATGTTCCGAATACGTTGATTTCATAGATTCTCTTGAAATTTTCAAATCCATAATCGATTGTCTCATCATATTTTCCTACGATACCTGCAGTATTTACAAGGACATCGATTTTTCCTTTTTTCTCTTTAATCTTATTTACAGTATCAATTACCTGTTCTTCACTTGATACATCCATTATCATATAGATGACTCTGTCAGGATCAAACTTTTCCTTTTCAATAAATGCTTTTGTAGCAGCCTCGCTTACATCAAGCAATACGACGTCATATCCGTTCTTATAGTATTTCTTTACGATTTCCTGTCCAATGCCTCCGGAAGCTCCGGTAATAACACATACTTTTGCGTCACTCATAATTGTACCTCCTATAAAAATGCTATTGAGCCTTAGTTACTACTATCAATTCTAGCCACATTGCTCATCAAAAGCAACTATTGTGTTGTTTGAAAAAATGATTAAATTGCTATGAAATCTAATTATTCTAGTCTTTTCTTCGAGGCAATTTAGTCTTATAATAAAATATATTATTTCACTGTAAACTCTAATAAGGCAGGTGTAGTATATGCTGTTTGAAAAAATCACATATCAGGATGATTTTCCCATTAATATTACAATTGCAAATGTCAAAGACTACCCCCTTCACTATCATCAGGATATTGAATTCGTTTTTGTTCTCAAGGGTGAGGTGACATTGAAAAACGGCTCCTGCTTCTATACACTCCGTCAGGGTGATATATTTACCAATTCCGGCCATGAAGTTCATGGAATTACATCGTCGGATCCCAATAATATAGTCGCTCTGATACAGATAAGCACCCACTATTTTTCTCAGTATTTTCCTTCCCTCAGCAAAGCTTGCTACAGAACCTACACAAATAAATCCAGAACAGGCAAACATGACAAGCTCCAGGAAAAGCTGCTTACCATTCTGCTGCAGCATGCTGTGAAAAGCTCCAAGTATAAATCTGCCTGCACCTATGCAATGATAGACGTGATTAAGTATCTGGAAAAGCTGTTTAATCTATTTGCATTTAACGGAAATGTAGTTATCAATTTTGAGAACAACAATCAGATTACAATTGAAAGAATAAGTCACATTATCGGATATATATATCAGAATTACGCAGAAAAGATTACTTTAGAAGATCTGGCGGAAATAGAACACCTGAGTACTTTTTATATTTCTCATATTATCAAAGATTACACAGGCATGAATTTCCGGGACTTTCTCTGCTTTGCTCGTGTGGAATGGTCAGAAATCCAGCTTCTCGATACAACCAAAAAGATTAGCCAGATTGCCCATGATGTAGGTTTCTCCACTACAGCTTATTACGAGAAGTACTTCAAAAAATGGTTCGGCTGCAGTCCTCAAGAGCATCGTGAAAAGTTCATGCCTATGGTAAAAAGCGATCTGCATCAGGAGGTTTTGATTTCAACTCCACCGAATAAGGCAATTAAGCTTATGCGACAGCTGCTGTCTTCCCTGAATTCACAGAAGAACAGCACATCACTTGTAAACAGTCTCAAGCTGGAGATTGAGTCAGATATTCACGACAAACCTCTTTGCATGATTAATCACAAGCTTAATCTGGAGGTTAGCTTTGATGATTTTATGGCACTGGGGTATAACATCTTTTCGTTTATTTCCCAGTTGAAGCCTTGTAAGGTTACCCTTATTTCAGAAAAGCAGGATGACAGTGGTGCGGAAAAACTCAAGATGCTTCTTGAAGATGCAGGATTCACAGCGTCAATCAGTTCAAAGGGTGATGCAAGACCTGTTTCAAAATCGGCAGTCAACGATTCCATTGTAATGCCTATGGTGCTGCTGAGAAAATGGCTGCGTTCAGCTGAGGAATGGATTAGTGTTCCACTCAGAGACTGTGGTTCATCTGAACACCTTTTGACAGGCCTTCCTTCCCTGCTTACTTCAAATGGTATAAAAAAACCAAGCTATTGGGCATATCAGATTCTCTCAAGTATTAAAGGCAACCTAATTGACTGGGGTAAACAATACTGTATTATAGCATCTTCAGATGAAAAGGATCCGTGGTACATGGTAATAGCAATGAACTATAACGATGATATTATCGATATGTATACACATGAAACAACCATTCATCAGGTGAAAGGCGTTCTGGATGACTTCAAAGACGAACTTGACCTTAATGTTTCTATGAATCTTTCCCCCGGAATGTATACCGTTATCAAATACTCCATGCTGAAGAATCATAATATCTTCGCTTATCTTTCATCTTTTGATTTTGGAAGTGAATCGGTATTCATGAATAATGCGCCTTATATTATACATACAGAACCGGAAATAGAGATATATGTGGATGATGTTCGCACATCTTTTAATATCAACTTCACCATTACAGGAGCAGGGCTTCAGATTGCCATAATAAAGCCTCGAGAAGACTCTGAGGATTTTCCCGATATGACAAGCCGATAAAAAGGTAAACGAAAACCGCTACGATTTTCATCCTGATTAAATGAATCACCGTAGCGGTATTCTTTATTTCCTGGAATGATTCTTTTTGCGTGCCTTCTCGGCTGCCTTAATACGTTCCTTTTTCATTCTTTCTTCTGCCAGTCTGCGATTTCTCTCATCCTCGGCTTCGAAACGTTCCTCCTCTGTTCTGTCATCAACATACATGTTCGGATTCATCTTTTTGGCCAGCTCCAGCACTCCGGGAACATCCTCTTTCTTGAATACAAAGGCTCTTATTGTCACATCTCTACCGATTTCCATAAGCACATCAGGTCTCGCCTTCTTAAAGTCCGGTCTCATAGCCGTAAGATCTTTCCATTCCCACTTATCAACCACTTTCATTCCAAACAGGCGATATACAATCATCACACCCTCTTCAGATACGACATGTTCCTTTTTGAAAAAAACAGCCAAGGATATTACTATTGCGACACATACGTACAGATAATTGCCCCTTAATATTGATAAAAACAAAACCAACATACAGCCGGCAAACAGAAGCATCTTTCTCTTTGGATCTCGTTCCTTTACAATACCTTTATAAATCATAAGTCAAGCCTTTCGTATTATTGTCAAAAACGTATACCCGCCATGGCGGGTATACGAATTGTTTTCTTAAAGCGTAAAGCTGATTAATCTAATTAGCTAATCTTCTTGTATTCGCCCTTTTCTCTTAATTCTTCTAAGTTCTTCAGTGCCATTTCGTGTTCTTCCTTAGGAGCGCCTGCAGGTCTTCCTGCCTTAACCTTTCCTCCGAAGAAACCTGTATGAGAACCGTCAGCATAAATGATATTGCCGCCCCATGCAGCTGTAGCAAGAGAAACGATAGGGTTTAAGATATTGGTGAAGCAGTATGGTAAGTATGCCATTGTGCCTACACCCAGCATCTGTGAGTGATATACTCCGCATGATGACCATGGTACAAGTGGTGAGAACAATGTTCCGCCGTCTTCTGTACATCTTGAAAGAAGATTTCTGGATAATCCCATCTTGTCAAATTCTTCCTTATACATTGAAGGTGGAATAATGATTCCAAGATACTGGTCACACATTGTAAGGATACAGAACATTGCAGTAAGAATAACTGCGGCCATTAAGTGGAATGGAGTTCTGATCTTCTTAATCAATCCGCCAAGCAAGGATTCTACTGCTCCGCATCTTGCATACATACCACCGAATGCAATTGCAATAAGAGCCATGTTAATAGTCCAAAGCATTGAATCCATACCACCTCTGTTAAGAAGTGCGTCAGCTAATTCATTTCCTGTTTCAGCAGAATATCCATAGTGAAGCATGCTTACACATTCAGCAAATGATGCTCCCTGGAAAATAACTGCAAATACGCATCCTGTTACAGATACCAGCAGAACGCCCGGAATTGCAGGCATCTGAGTTACAGCAACCAGGATGATTACCAGAATAGGAACTAACAGAATTGGGCTCATGTATGAGAAATTAGCCTCAATTGCACTGGATAATCCATCTACCAGTTCAGGATCGTACTGTCCTGCTTTTCCTGTAAGGGAAAGAACTGTGAAGCCACAGAAAGCAATAAGGAATGCAGGGAATGTAGTTCCGACCATAGCTCTTACATGGTCAAACAGACCTGTCTGTGATGAAGCAGCAGCAAGGTTAGTTGAGTCAGAAAGAGGTGAGAACTTATCACCTGTACATGCTCCTGACAGAACTGCACCGGCAATCATTGCAGGGTTGATTCCCATTGTGGAACCGATACTCATAAATGCAATACCCAGAGTTGCTGATACTGTATAGGATGAACCCAGTGACAGACCTACAATAGCGCAAAGCAGACAAACTGCAGGTAAGAAAATTGCGGGTGTAAAAACTTTCAATCCATAAAATACGATTGCAGGAATAGTACCGCACCATTCAAATGAACCTACCAGACAACCTACAAACATAAGAATGAACATTGCCTCAAGGGACTGGTTAACGGATTCAAATCCGGCTGCAAGCATTTCCTTGATAGGAACCTTGCAAATACATCCGATAGCACAGCATGCAACTGCAGCCATCAGAACATAGATATGTGGGTCATTTCCCCACTGGAACAAGTAATTGGCAAGCATCATACCCAGAAGCACAAGTACAGGGACAATTGCTTCAAACTTGTTAGGAAGACGTTCTTTTCTGGTTTTCTCTTCCATGGTAAACCTCCTAAAAAATAATAAAAAACGATAATTTCAGTACGCATATTAATGCATACATGTATAACAATGTCCGTCCTACACCCTTGCCCGGACAACTGCTATCTGATTGTTAACATTATGCCATAAACTGACATTCTTTTACAGCATTTTTTTTAATTATGCAAAAAAACTTATTAAATAAAGCATTACTCCACTGCTAATCGAAATTATACTCTGTAACGATTGGTTCCCTACCCTCTGTCTTGTCGTTGAAATACTCATACAGACTTATTCCAAGGAAGGAACCGCTTATATTAATTATGTTGTCAAAACCCTTTCCCTGAAGACAGCATGTAGCATAATATGATCTCTGACTTGAACGACAATGAAGATAAACCGGCACATCCTTTGGAATTTCCTCCAGTCTTTGTCTCAGCTGTCCAAGAGGAATATTCCCGGCACCTTTAACATGCCCGCTTTCAAATTCTTCAGGACTTCTTACATCGATTATGCATGCACCTTCCTCTGCAAGCTGTCGAACCTTGTCTACATGAACCTGCCTGTAACGTCCGTAAAGGATGTTAAGTGCTACAAGGGCAGCCATATTTACTACATCCTTTGCTGTAGAGAATGGAGGAGCATAGCAAAGCTCCAGTTCCTTCAGATCTTCCAGGTCAGCTCCCATTGTAATCATTGCCGCAATAACATCGATTCTCTTATCTGCTTCACCTGTCCCGATAGCCTGTGCACCCAGGATTCTGCCTGTTGGCACTTCGAAAACAAGTTTGAATTGCATGTAATTAGAATCCGGCATTAGTCCCACCTTATCTGAAGGGAACAGCAGCACTGAATCATATGACAAGCCTTGTGCTTCAGCTGTTTTCTCATTCAGCCCTGTACATGCTGCATTCAATCCGAATACTTTGATACATGAAGAACCGATAAAACCGTTAACCTTACTCTGCTTTCCGCAGATGTGATCAGCTGCTGCCCGGGCCTGTCGCTGCGCAGGTCCTGCCAGAGCAATTCTGCCCGGTTTATGTGTCAGACCATTGAAAGTTTCAATTGCATCACCAACAGCATAGATATTAGAATCACTGGTCTGGAAACTTGGGTTAACCTTGATTCCTCCGGTCTCTCCTATTTCAAGTCCTGCATTCTCAGCTAATGATGTCTCCGGTGCAACTCCGATGGCCAGTACCACCGCATCTGCCTCCACAAAGAACTGTTCTCCTCTTCTCACTGCCGTTACTCTGCCATCCTCAATAGAGGTTACAGTGGTTTCAAGATAGAGTCTTATTCCGTTATCATCCAGCTCCTTGTGAAGTGTCTGAACCATATCGTAATCATAAGGAGCCATAATCTGATTGGTTCCTTCAATTACGGTTACAGTTTTACCGCTCAGCTTCAAATTCTCAGCTGTCTCTATTCCGATAAATCCACCGCCTACTACTGTGACCTTTTCCATTCCGGCAGCATCCAGAGTGTTCTTCAATCTGCTGATATCTGTCACATTCCTGATGGTGAAAACCTTGCTGCTTTCAACCCCGTCTATGCTCTTAGGTACAACAGGCTTGGCACCCGGTGAAAGAACTAATTTATCATACGCTTCCTCGTATTCTTCTCCTGTATTCAGGTTTCTTACGGTCACTGTTTTACGTTCACGGTTAATTGCCGTAACTTCGTGTCTCGTATATACATCAATGTCATGATTGTTTTTAAAATCTTCAGGGAACATCATAATCAAATCTTCATCAGATTCGACTACTCCTCCCAGATAGTAAGGCAATGAACAGTTAGAGAATGAAACATGTTCTCCACGTTCAAAAATAACAATTTCGGCATCGGCGTCAAGTCTGCGAACTCTTGCCGCTGCAGAGGCTCCTCCTGCAACTCCGCCTACAACTACCAGCTTCATACCGTTCCCTCCTGTATGCTTCGTTCTATAACACCACAATGTTAACACTTTAAAGTGTTCTTTTCAATTCATTCTATTGCTGACTAACTTGCCATAACTTTTGCACTATCTTGTTTTTAATAATGATTTCGTCTAAAATTAACTAAATTAACTAAAAATTGTTACATTTGATACCGAAAGGAGAACACTCATGAAAGATTATACTGTTCTATCACAGGAAGAAAAGGATGCACTGGTAAAGAAAGCGATGGACGTTGGCTTCCAGACTGAAACAGACCACGGAAACTGCATTCAGAGCATGCTTAACGGAATATACACAGCATTCCCCGATTTCGGAATAACTGAGGATATGCTGCAAGCCTGTTTCGGAATTGCCGGCGGATGCGGATGCTCACTGATGGGGACATGCGGTGCGCTTAATGCTGCTGCATGGGCAATAAGTATGTGTTACGGTCGTCCTATTACAGACCTGAACGGAGATTACGATGCATGTCATGAGATGATTCGAGAGGTAGTGGATACCTTTGCCGCTGAATATGACGGCGTTCTTTGCAAAGATGTTATGATTCACACCATGGGTGGTGTATATGACTGGAAAACACCTGAGGGAGATCAGGGTTATATGGATCACAACGGTACATTCCACTGTGCAACTGCCGTTGCTTTCTGTGCTGAAATCATAGCAAGAATGATAGTCGACGGTAAGCTGAAGAGATAATGCAATATTATTGATTTGATTGATTAACTGTTTGGAGAAGAAGCATTGTATAGTATTGATCGTTTTGAAGAGTATATAAGCATCGACGAGCTTATGAATGAGTATTTCGATTTCCGGTTTACCTATAGCAAATGCAGGGAATGTCCGGGCTTCGCACAGACATGGTCATGTCCCGATTTTGATTTTGATCCTGCCTGTTTCTGGAGAAAATTCAGCAGATTTCACCTTATAGTTGACCGAGTGTCCAACACCGACTTGAAAGACGCTGACGAAGCACAGCAGCGACTGTTCGCGGAGAAGAAAAGGTTTGATGCACAGCTTCTGGAAATCGAAAAAACTATCCCCGGAAGCTATGCCCTTGCAGCTCAGGAATGTGTGAAATGCGAAAAATGTGCTCGGCTTTCAGGTCACCCTTGCATACATCCTGAAGTAATGAGATATGGTCCTGAAGCAATAGGCATCATAGCAGTTAAGCTGGTGGAAGATAAACTGGGTCTTAGCGTTCAGTGGTCTGACGGTGAATCTGTCCCTGACTATTATCTTCTCATAGGCGGAGTGATTGAGCCATAAATGATGGCCCGCTGACTTGCGGGCCATTTTTTATGCTTCTATATATCCGAGAATTGTTCCTTTGTTAAACTTATCTCCGTCATTGACCAATATCTCTGTTAAAACGCCTGATGCCGGAGCATAGAATTCTATTGTTTTCTTTTCTACCTCTGCCTCACAAATCATGTCATCCTTTTCGATACGATCTCCCACTTTAAACAACCAGTGAAGCTTTCCCTTTTTGTATGTAAGATCTACAGGCTTCTTCTGGCATTCGCATGGATTCACAGGGTCAAGGCGAGGCATTGCCGTGTCCGGAACCACAATCTCTATTTTTCTTTTTACGGGATAGAAAGGACATAGCTCAAGCTTGCAGTCTGGATTTTTCTCGTAATACTTACATTCAAAAGATTCCGGAACTTCCAGATCGATCCCGAGTTTTTCCTTAATGTAAGGTGCCGCAGCCTGAAGACTCAGGAAGGATGTTCTCTTACAGCATCTTGGACCGCAAACACCTGATACGGCTATCAGACATTTGCCTGTAATCTCGTTGCACCACTGCCATGTTTCTTCGCCATGAGGATTACAGTCTGTAAAAATGCTCATGAATATTCCTGCGGCAACTCCACTTCCGCAGTTTCCAAGATTGCCGCATGATCCGGGCGGAACAAATTTAGATCTTTCTTTGGCTGTCTGAAGCATGTTTTTCAGCTCATCCTCACTTTTGCCGGCCTGTTTTCCTACGGCAGTCAGTAAGGCTGCCGGAAGAATAAAGTGATGATAAGGGTAATGCATGGGAATCTGCGGATGATCCATCATTTTTTCCAGCAATTCCAATACATCTACTTTATCATTCCTGTACTCTCCCAGACATATTTCCGTCAGTTCCTCATATACACTGTCCAATAATTCTATTTTCATACTGTCCTCCTTACAAAATGCTGTTTCTTCCAAAATTCCAACTAGGGTTATCGTATTTTTTCTTTCTGTATTCATCTGCCGCCTGCAGATAGTCTTCCACATCTCTCCGGCAGGCACAGTACCTTATGGCCATGTACTCAGTCAGCAAGCACATAAACTTCTCTGTATCAAAATCCCCAAAAGGTCCTATGTTCTTCACCCTGCTTTTCACTGACTTTACGCCGTTCCGCTTCAGCTTGTCCTCCGGCGGTGTAAGCACCCGATCCATAAAATCAACGTCAGCATCATATAGCAATGTACCGTGAATAAGACAGTTTTCACCCTTCTGGGCTCTTGCCGTCCCCGAAACCTTACATCCGTCATGGATTATATCGTTTCGGTTTGTGAAGGCTCCTTCAATTCCATAGTTTCCGATGAATTCTATCAAAGTCATCAGAAACTCACCTTCTGTCGGATCTTTTTTATCCCATCCCTGTCGGTAGATATACGAATAGTTTACGTTTCCCAGGTCCTGATAAACTGCGCCTCCACCGCTGCTTCGTCTGACAACCTTGCATCCCGAGTTTCTGCACAGTTCCATGTTCACCTCTGCATCGGTATCCTGATTTCTGCCTACAATAACACATTTGTCATTTCGCCAGATTAGTATTACGCTTTCCTCAACAGTTGATAATACGGCTTCTTCAAGAGCAAGATTGATGGCCGGGTCCACGAAAGGACTTACAATTACTAACACAATCAGTCACCTTCTTCTATATTTCTCTAAGTATTTCAGCTACTGTAGGATGAGGAAAAGGTATTCTTCTCACATCGTCCACAGTATGCTTATAATTGATTGTCATCTGAGCAAAAGGCGCCAGCATTGACCCATTCCTGCAGAGAAAATGCATCCCCTTTACGATTCCGGTCTTCTTCTCATATATGACCTTGACAAAGCCATCCTTTTCCCTGCCTGTCTGACCTGCACCTGTCATATACAGCTCAGCAAAAAAAACTGTATGCTCATCTTTGGCAGCTTTGATGTCCTGCTCTCTCGATCCTACGCTAACCCCTTGTATAGGACCGTATACACATCGGGCAATGCAAGAATCTCTAACCTCAAATCCACCTTTACCCGATATTGCGGCAACTGCTCTTTCCACCTGAAAAGGTATAGTGCTTACCTCCATAGTCTCTCCTGTACAGTCACCTACCGCGTAGATTCCCTCTACAGAGGTTTCCTGATTTATGTCTACGGCTATGCCTCCTCGTTCATTTACATCAAAACTCACTTCCGGCCCGTGAGCAGGTATTATCGGTGTTCTTCCTGTGCACAGAAGCACTGCTTCATCCTCCGGCGTGGTGCATCCGGTTTTCACAGCTATTCCTATACCTTGAAGAATGTATTCCATCCTCTGACTAATGTCTTCATCAAAGTCTCCAAGAATTGAATCTCCTTGTTCGATTATGGTGATTTTCTTTCCTACAGCAGCAAGAATAATCCCGCATTCAATTCCTGTCACGCCTCCGCCTATTACCGTTATTTTTTCAGACTTTATATTATCAGGGAAACTGTCGTCAAACAGATCACCTGTGCTGTAAACGCTGATCTTATTTAGCTCTGTTACGGTTTTGGGGATTGAGCCTGTTGCTGCAATTATCCCATCGGCATGCATCTCATAGGGCGTTTCCTCCCGGTTTTTCGGATAGATTTTAACGCTGCCTGCGCCTTCTATGGTAGCCCTTCCTTTAATCAGGTTGATTCCCCGTCCTGAAAACTGATATGACTGTCCGTATGCCAGACGCTGTATCATTTCCTGAGTTTCTGTCTTCACCCTGTTCAGTTGAGATACTGACAGTTCAATTCCCTTCTCCGGATGCGAATCATAGTTGTTCTCAATAAGAGTCAGATAGCTTTTGGTAGGAATACAGCCCTGGTTAACACAAAGACCTCCCAGTTTACCTGCTTCAATCACTGTAACCTTGTTATTTTCTTTTGCAGCAGCCAGTGCCGCATTAAAGCCTGCAGCGCCTCCGCCGATTATTACTATGTGTTTCATCTTTTCCTCCGGCTGCAAAATGTAGGCATTATCCATAGCCCGAACATGTCGATTATTCGACTTAGTCTATTGTATAACAAGAGTCAAGATGTAAATATAACAATTTTTTGTT
>JAQXLM010000100.1 GCA_029012125.1 Eubacteriaceae bacterium
CTGGCAATTGTTGATGAAAAACCGATAAACAGTGAATATCTTGCACCATAAACTATACGGTTAAAAATATCTCTACCTAAGTCATCAGTACCGAACAAATGCTGAAGATTAGGAGTCTGAAGCTTATTACTTACATCTTGGTTGATAACCTGTGTTTCGTAATCCAGGAATAATAAGCCGTAAATACACATTAAAACGATAATGCCGAGAAGCACTAATCCGATGATGGCTTTGTTGTTTCTGATAAAACGATAGCCAACATCCTGCCAGAAGGAACGGCTTTTCTGTGCTTCCATAGCTAGTTTCAGGTTATTAGCTTTGCGGTTGAACATTGCCGGTCTCCTTTCTGTATTTAGTCTTTCTCTTCTTATTCTTGAAGCCGTATTGAGCCTTAATTCTTGGATCGATATATGCATACGAAATGTCTACAATCAGGGTGATTACACTGAATAACAGAGACATAAACAGTACGCAGCCCATTACCAGAGGAACGTCTTTGGATCTAACTGACAGCAATGTCAAAGTTCCTACTCCGGACATTCCGAATACTGTTTCTGTAATTACAGATCCACCTAATGCCCATCCAAAGTTTACACCCATAGTAGTTACTACCGGCAGTAAAGCGTTTCTGATAGCATGCTTCCAGATAATTTTGTTTTCTTTTACACCCTTCGCTCTTGCTGTTCTCATATAGTCTGCTCTGATAGTTTCAAGCATGCTTGAACGTGTCATTCTCATAATCTGTGCAATTGACAGCAATGCAACGGAGAATGCAGGCAGTATGAAACATTCGAAGGATTCTGAACCGGTGGCCGGTAACAAGTGAAGGCCAACGGAGAAGGTTAATATTAACAACATACCCAGCCAGAAGGACGGCATAGCAGTAAATACCAGGGCTATAATTGTCAAGGCATTATCCGCTATGGAATTCTTCCGTATGGCTATGTATACCCCCAATGGTATGGATATAATTGCGGTCAGGAAAATATCAAGTACAGCAAGTAATAAAGTGGTTGGGAATCTTGCTGCGATTTCCTTTACAACGCTTCCTCCTGTTCTGTAAGATGTACCCATGTCACCCTGTACAAGATTTGCCATATAGTTGACATATTTTACAGGAAGAGGGTCATTATATCCCAACTTATCATTTAGCTGGTCAATAGCTTCCTGTGAAGCACGTTCTCCCAGAATAAGACGTGCAGGGTTACCAGGAGTAAGCGAAATGATTGTGAATATAATGATTGAGATTCCTATCAAAACCGGAATCATCAATAATAGTCTTTTTATAATATACTTATACATATTGTTACTCCATCATATGAATAGACCGAACCGCAATCCTGTGGTTCGGTCTAAGAAATAGTTGCTATTTTTCAATCAGGATTATTCAGCCCACTTGTAATTATATACGAAGTAGAATCCACATGGAGGAATTGTTACTCCTTCTAGCTGTGAATTAAATGCAATAACGTCTGAACGCCAGTATAGAGGAACATATGGAGCGTCTGTCATTACAGTTTCTTCAAGCTCAGCATAAATCTTAGCTCTTTCCTCATTTGTGCTTGCAGTACGTCCTGCCTCCAGTAAACCGTCAGTTGTTGCATTACCATATCCTGTGTAGTTACCTGACAGGTCATCCTTCTTGTACAGTGAATAGTATCCTACGTCAGGGTCCATTACTACATAAGACCATCCCATGATCATCATTTCATAATCAAGATTTTCAAGGTCTTCCCAGAACTTACCTGTTTCAATAATACCGATTTCAAGGTTAATTCCGATCTGTGCAAGGTCAGCTTTCAATAACTGAGCGTGTTTGCTTCTTGATTCAGGAATTGAAATCTTAAGATCGAATCCATCAGGATATCCTGCTTCAGCCATTAACTTCTTAGCTCCTTCAACATCATAAGGAAGAGGATTGAAGTTTTCATCATAGCCAGGAAGTCCTTCAGCGATAAATGTGTTAGTTACAACGCCATATCCGTCGTTAGCACCTTCAACCAGGTTTTCCTTGTTGATACATTTAGCGATAGCCTGACGAACTCTAACATCCTTTAGCTTATCAACAGTAGTATTAAGTCCTACAAAATAGAATGCTGAAGATGGCTGTTCAAGAACAGATATGCCGTCTTTTTCACTTAATGACTGAACGTCAGCAGTTCCTACGTTCAGAGACATGTCAATGTCGCCTGATTCTAATGCAAGACTTGCAGTTGTTGAGTTACCGATAATCTTGTAAGTCAGATGTTTGATTGAAGGTTCTCCGCCATAGTATCCGTCATATGCCTCGAATACAAGCTTGTCTCCCTGAGCCCATTCAACGAACTTGTAAGGACCTGAACCAATAGGGTTCTTGGACATTGATTCTCCGCCGTCTGCGTAGAAGTCTTCCTTAACTACCTGTGAATAAGTAGTGCAAAGTGCAAGGAATGGAGCGTAAGCATACTTAAGAGTAACTTTTACAGTTTCATCGTCAATGATTTCAACCTTATCGATGAAGTTCATGTAAGGTCCTGTATAGTCTGACTCTATTGCAGCTTCCAGTGAGTACTTAACATCATCAACAGTAATTGGATCTCCATTATGGAATGTAGCGTCCTTACGGATTGTGAAGGTATAAACCTTACCGCTATCATCCACATCCCATTTAGTTGCTAATGCAGGTACGATTTCTGAATTAGAATCCATACGAACCAGTGGTTCATATACGTTGGAAAGTATGGACATAGTCAGTGTGTCATTGATACGTAGGGGATCTAATGCAACTGCATCAGAATCGATACCAATGGTTAATGATTCCTTGTCAACGTCTGATCCGCCACCGCCACATGCTGTAGCTGAGAAAATCATTGCAATTACAAGGAAGATTACTAATAATTTGTTCTTCTTCATTACTATTTTCCTTTCCTATAGAATTTTAGACTTTAGTCTATTAAAGTTATTTTACTTGATTAAAGCGTTAGTGTCAATATTTGTTTTATTATGAAAGATTTTCTTATAAAATTTCACACAAAAAAAAGACATGAAAAAAGAGCAGCCTTTTTGACTGCTCTCATGATTCCATTGTAATTAATCCTAAGCTTATGCATTGATTGTTTCAGCAACAACTTCCTTACCATCATAATAGTTGCAATTAGGGCAAACTCTGTGTGGAAGCTTTGGCTCGTGGCACTGTGGACATACAGATACGCCCGGAACAGACTTCTTCATGTTAGGGGATCTTCTCATGTCTCTCTTAGCTTTGGATGTTTTCCTCTTAGGTACTGCCATTGTCTACACCTCCTATTCGTGCATATGTTTATATTGATTTCAATAGTCTTCGTCAACCACCTAATTATACACGGTAGACAAAGGTATGTCAACTAATAATTTTTACTTTGTTAGCTTGTAAGTATCTCTTGCAATCATTAATTCTTCATTAGTTGGGATTAGAAGAAGTTTAACTCTTGAGTCCTCTGATGACACATCAGTTTCCTTTCCTCTAACCTTGTTTTTCATGATGTCAAGCTTGATTCCAAGATTTCCTAAATCTCTGCAGATAAGTTCTCTCATTGCTACGTCGTTTTCACCAACACCTGCAGTAAATACGATAGCATCTACTCCGTTTAATTCTGCGATATAAGCACCAATGTAGAATCTAACCTTCTGAGCAAAGATTTCAAGAGCAAGTGCAGCTCTCTCATTTCCTTCAGCAACTGCTGCTTCCAGATCTCTGAAGTCGCTGGATACTCCTGAGATACCAAGTACACCGGACTTCTTGTTAAGAATTTCATTTGCCTTACCCTGAGGAAGATTTTCCTTCTCTCTAATATAAGTAACGATAGCAGGGTCTATGTCTCCGCAACGAGTTCCCATTACAAGCCCCTGTAATGGAGTGAATCCCATGGATGTGTCAATTACTCTTCCGTGCTTGATAGCAGATACTGAAGCTCCGTTACCAAGATGGCAAGTGATAATCTTAAGATCGTTCAGATTAACATTTAACATCTCGGATGCTCTCTGAGCAACATATTTGTGAGAAGTTCCGTGGAATCCGTATTTTCTGATTCCATACTTTTCATAATATTCATAAGGTAATGCATATAAGTATGATTTAGGCGGCATTGTCTGATGGAAAGCTGTGTCAAATACAGAAACCATTGGAGTATCAGGCATCAGTTCCTGACAAGCTGCGATACCATACAGGTTAGGTGGGTTGTGAAGAGGAGCAAGCTCTACACATTCTTCTAAAGCAGCGATTACAGCATCGTTGATTACTACTGAATCAGCAAACTTTTCACCTGCATGTACAACTCTGTGTCCTACAGCACCGATTTCATCTAATGATTCCACTACTCCGTTTTCCTTGTCCTGGATAGCATCAAGAACCTGCTTGATTGCATCCTTGTGATCATTCATTGGAACTACAGTAGAAATCTTTTCACTTCCTATTTTCTGGTGGTTGATAACGGATCCTTCCATACCGATTCTTTCAACTAAACCCTTGCACAGAAGTCTTTCGCTAGTCATATCTAAAACCTGATATTTTAAAGATGAACTACCACAGTTAATTACTAATACGTTCATTGCACTTCCTCCATTATTCTTTAAATTAAAACAATTTGTTTTATAACCTTAAATATTATATACCATGAGAAATAGTAAATCAAGGGTTTATTTCCAACCTTTAGGGACGAAAAGGTCAGAGTACATGTTGATGGCAAATCTGTCAGTCATGCCTGCAATATAATCTTTGACAACAGTGTTTACACCGTCACGCCGGACCAAATCCTTCAGCTCAGCAGGAAGCTTTTCGGGATGCTTGTTAAAATAATCATAAAGGGACTTGATTACTACCTCAACCTTAAGTAAATCCTCTTCTTTCTTTACCTTTGCACTCTTGTAAACATTTGCGAACATAAAGTTGCGTAAAATGGTTAACTGCCGGGCATGGACAGAATCCATGGATATGGTACTCTTTCCCTCACTGTTAGAAATTACATTGGATACCATACAGTTTATTCTCTCTCTGTGTCCGGTCCCGAAAAGTTCTATTGCCTCCTTGGGTAAATCCTGTAAGGTAATGACTCCGCTTCTGATAGCATCGTCAATGTCATGGTTTATATATGCAATTCTGTCGCTTATCTTTACTATCTGTCCTTCTAAGGTTGCTGCGGGCAGGCTTCCCGTATGATTCAGAATTCCATCCTTTACCTCAAATGTCAGATTCATTCCCCTTCTGTTAGGTGTTGATTCCAGGACTTCGGCAACTCTGAGACTCTGCTCATTGTGCTTGAAGCCTTTAGGGTATATGGAATTAAGCACCATTTCACCGTTATGTCCGAAGGGAGTATGCCCCAAATCATGTCCTAATGCAATTGCCTCTGTTAAATCTTCGTTAAGATTCAGACTTCGTGCTATAGTTCTTGCCACCTGATTTACTTCCAGTGTATGAGTTAGACGAGTTCTGTAGTGATCCCCTTCCGGAGAAAGAAAAACCTGTGTTTTATGCATCAGACGTCTAAAAGCCTTTGAATGAATTATTCTGTCTCTATCTCTCTGGAAATCTGTTCTGAAAACACATGGCTCTTCGTAATAGTCTCTTCCCTTTGACTCACATGCCTTACATGCTCTATCAGATAAGATTTCAATTTCTCTTTTCTCAATATCTTCTCTACTTAACATTCTATACTCCTGTATGTCCAAATCCGCCCTCTCCTCTGGAAGTTTCATCCAGGAAGTCGACAGCATTAAATTCAACTTGTTCATATCTGTTAATCACAACCTGTGCGATTCTGTCACCATCATTTACAACAAAGTCTTCATTACCCCAGTTTATCAGTATAACACCTACCTCACCTCTGTAATCAGAATCGATTGTTCCGATGCCGTTAACCAGTCCTATTCCCTTTTTTAATGCAAGACCGCTCCTTGCCCTTACCTGTGCTTCATATCCCATTGGAAGCTCCATGTATATTCCTGTCGGAATAAGCTTTCTCTCGCCCGGTTTTAAAACTACCGGACTATCCAGATATGCTGATATATCAAAGCCTGCAGAGCCGGAGGTCTCATATTTCGGAATTCTGCCACTCTTACTTACTATTCTGACTTTCATTACATCATCCTCTCTCTTTTCAAAAGTCACATACGCAAGTATTGTAACACAAAAACTCCTGAAATCATATATTAAACACGAAAGAAAAACTATTCTATGAGGAGGTAATATGGTAAATGAACTTTGATAATGTTTCTTCCACCCCTATATATGTTCAACAGGTTTTTGATGCGGTAAAATTCAACATGCAGGGAATGCGGACCTTCACAGAGCAGAAATTCTCTCCATGTATTCCAAGAGGCCACAGAATAAAAAAAGTTGCAGATATTCGATGCAGACGGGTATTCAATCCTGAAAATGTGGATGATTGCAGAAATTTGTCTTTCAATATGGACACAAGTATTTCCGGGGCATCATTTCTAAGGGACTGTGAAGGCAATTACATTAAAGTTGTCGGAGCAGACGGTACATATTCAGAGAGAATCATGTACGCAGAAAGTCAGTGTGGTGAGGATTCCTGTAAAGGAATTCCGGTGTTTGGAACTCACAATGTTTCTGTTTTCGGCAATATCGAGATTGAATTGGATCTTATACTTTGCGATAGCTGTGGCAATGACTCTGTTTTCACAGTATGCACAGAGGTTACGATTGCGGAAGAAAATCATCCTATGATATTGACAAACTTCTTTGAAATATGCATGCCTTCGGTTATTGATACAGCCTTCCTTCCAAGATTTACTGAATTCTGTAATTCCTCATGTGAGGCAAGACTTGCAACAAACAATTGCGGACGTGATTTGACTGTTGATGAATGTGGAAAGGTATGCGGCAATCTGCTTGTGGCCATCTGTCTGACATGTGAAAAGAAAATCATTGCACCGGTTCAGCTATGTGTATTGTCAACCGGATATCTTGATGCGCCTATGCAGAAGAACAGCATCTGCTCCTGTTTCCCAAGTCTGTTTCCGTCTAATATGAACTGCTGTGAAAATATAAGTCGATGTGATGATACCTCTTGCGACAACGATCAAAGCTGTAAAGGGCAGGATGATGACAGATCCAGAAGACCACAACCCAGAAGATAAGAAATGGCTGCCGCATCTGCGACAGCCTGATTCATTTTTTTATTTTTTTGCCTCAAAGTCAGCTTTCATTGCAGCGATTTTCTCTTCGTCGCTGAAGATTTTTGCTATCTGAAGTGCAATGATTTTTGCTCCGTTTTCAAGACCCGTATAAGCTCTTTCAGTTTTCATGCCATCTGCAAAACCTCTGGTATGTATCGCAACATCTTCATTTACTACCTGTACACAAGGATGGAATGTAGGACACACATAGCTTACATTACCGGCATCGGAAGAGCCGAAAATCTTTTCTGTATCTCCGTTTAGCGGTAAACCTAATTCGGCGAAGGTTTCGGTAAGAACTGCTTCACCTGTAGCATTTGCTTTCATATCATCGTATGGAGCTGCGGTGGCGAACTTGTCCCAGGTTGTCTGGGTTGCGATCGCACCACCTCTCGCACAATCATCAACCTTGCGTACAACATCGTTAAGATAAGCTCTGTCCAAAGCTCTTACATATACTTCAGCTGAAACAAACTCAGGAACAATATTTGGTGCTTCTCCACCGTTTCTGATTATTCCATGAATTCTGACATCAGGTGTAACATGCTGTCTCAGCATATCGGTAGCGTGGAACATAAGCTGACATGCGTTAAAAGCATTATCTCCGTCCCATGGTGCAGACGAAGCATGGCTTGATTTTCCATGGAAGTTATACATGTATGAATCCAGTGCCTGTAGTTTTGGTCTTACAAGATTATAGTTGTACAGGTGAACCATTATTGCCATATCATAACCGTCGAAAACACCTTTTTTTACCATCTCACATTTTGCACCGTCGGTTTCTTCAATGGGAGTTCCTATAATATGGATATCCGTATCTAGTTCGTTCTGAAGTTCTCTTGTAGAAATTCCTGCAAGAACACTGATAGCAGCCGACAGACAGTGACCGCATGCATGACCTATTTCAGGAAGAGCATCGTATTCTGTCAGTATTGCAACTTTGTATTTATGGTTGTTTTCTCCGTAAACAGCCTTAAAAGCCGTATCAATGCCTGCAAAAGGATACTCTGTCGCATAGCCTTTGCTGTTTAACAGGGTAACGATTTTCTTTGATGATTCGTATTCTTCTCCTGAAATCTCCGGATTATCAAAAAGGTCATCGTTTAATTTTACCATTTCTGCCTTATTCTTTTCAATTTCAGAAAAAATTCTTTCTTTCATTTCAGCAATATTCATTTTTTCCTCCTAAAACAAGCTTTTTATTTGTCGAGATAGCTAATGAACTTTCCAAGTCTTGCATTTACGGTCTGTTTACCTTCTAATGCTATCTGTCCGTTAATAATAACGTATTCTATTCCTTCAGGTTGAATATGTAAATCTTGGAAAGTAGCTCCATCAATAATTGTATCAGGATTAAATATAGTGATATCTGCATCTGCACCGATTTCAATTCTTCCCTTTTTGTCAAGTCCAAGAACCTTTGCCGGCTCTAAAGTCATTTTGCGAAGAGCATCTATAAGAGGAAGTACCTTGTCCTCTCTTACGTATTTTCCAAGTACTCTTGGAAAAGTTCCTGCAGCTCTCGGATGACCGTTTCCGTTATTAATTATAGCATCACTGGCTACCATTCCGTATTTGTTGGATATTGCTGCAGCTATCTCATCTTCATTCATAACAAAAGCTACAGCCAGCATTTCAGGATATTCTTCTCTGGCTTTTTCAAAGATTTCCTTGTTGCAGCGTAC